>JBCCJB010000338.1:0-4814 GCA_039028015.1 Planctomycetota bacterium | reverse complement strand
CGGCGATCCTGTGAGGGGATACCGCTGTGCCCCAAAGGTTCCCCTCACAGGTCGCCATGCTACTCAGGGTGGGGGGCTTCAAAATGTAATCCGCAAAGAACCCGGCTGGGTTACAACAATTTTCTAGTTTAGCGAATATTTTTCCACGCTGGAGTCCTCGCAAAGACGCTTTGTTCGCCCGTACTAGTCGAATGCATCTTGTCGATCGTTCACGTGCCATCATCAAATTGGGTCCGTCGCCAGCGAAGTTGTGGCCTCTAAATCGACATTTGGGGCGTTCTTGCATTTTGCTGCTCCTGGCCTCCACTGCTTTGTGACCAGTCAGAGCCTGCAGTAACCAAGCCATTACGGTATTCTGCCGACATCGAGAGTATCGCGAGATGGATCGCACTGATTGACAGGAAGCAGCTACAGTTGCTCGCAAAACATGGCTAGGGACACATGTCCATTGAATCGCAATTCAAAATGGCGGCATTTCAAACTGCCGTCGAACAGCGAGATGCCGCGGTTGTGTGCGACCAACTTTCTGCTGCCCAATTCGTCCTAATTCACATTCAAGAGTCCGGCGATTCAGACTCAATCGACGGGCCAGACGCAGATGACGAGCTCGGCGCGCTTACGGCTGATGTTGATGATCAGCCATGCCTTGTCGCTTTCGCTTCCCAAGACCATGCGACCCGCTTCGTTGACCAGCAGCGGGACCTGTTTGCCTCCGATGATGAAGTCGGTGGCTTTGTCGTCAGTGGCCAGGTGATGCTGGATTATCTGAGTGAAGAGTACGGTCTGTTGATCAATCCCGAGAGTGATGATGCCTGTTTCGTCGATCGGGACTTGATCGGCGATGTGCTTGATGAGCTAGGGCTTGAGTGATTTGCCAAGGTGAATCGAACTCGGCTGTTCAGTTCATCAGCGGCTGAAACGCAGAATTTGGTTGTCAATCAACCGCGTTGAGCCAAGCCAAGCTGCGACCATGGCGACGGCATCCTGTCTGATGAGATCAATGGGTTCCAGCGTTTCCACGTCGACGATGACGGCATAGTCGACGCGATCCAGCTCGGCACATCGCGCACCGAGGATCAATTCAAGTTCGCTCACGCTGTGTTGCCCGTCCTCGAAAGCCGCGCTGACCGCCTTTAGCCCACGCACGATTGCGGATGCTCGTTGGCGTTGGTCAGCATCGAGGTAGCGATTACGACTGCTCATCGCCAATCCATCTGCTTCACGAACCGTGGGGCAGCGAACGATTTTGGTCGGAACGTTGAGGTCACGGACCATCTGTTCAATGACCAAGCACTGCTGAAAGTCCTTTTGACCCAAGAACGTCATGTCGGCGGGAATGATCTGCAGCAATTTCAAGACGATCGTTGCAACGCCCCGAAAATGGGTTGGGCGATGCAATCCTTCAAGCCTGCTGGCGACCAATGGTGGTTCGATGTGGGTGCCAAAGCTGTCGGGATACATCACCATTCGGTCGGGCATAAAAACCGCATCCACGCCCGCGGACGCCAGCTTCTTAAGATCCGCATCAAGCGGCCGCGGATAAACCTCAAAGTCCTCATTTGGACCAAACTGCGTTGGATTGACAAAGATCGATACCACGCAAGCATCGGTGTTTCCCAGTGCGTTGGACACCAATGACAAATGACCCTCGTGCAACGCGCCCATCGTGGGAACCAAACCAATCTGCTGACCAGCAGACTGGCGATGGCGAACCCAGTCGCGCATGGCGTCAACGTCTTTGAAAAGGACCGGCCCTAAGGTGTCGGTCTCACGCTGGGCCCATGATGAGGATGTGATCATTTGCGATTTCAGACGTCCGCACTTCCAATCGCATCGGCCAAGACTTCTTCGGCAACGTAGATCGGCAGCGGAGGATCAAAGGTGACCGCAACAGCAATCGCATCGCTCGGACGCGCGTCGACTTCGATGATTTCGCCACTGGCATTGCGAAGATGCAATTGAGCGAAGTAGGTGTGCTCAGATAAATCACTAATGACCACCTGTTCGACCGTGGCATCCAGGGATTCAGCAACGGCGACGATCAAGTCGTGGGTAAGCGGTCGAGGTGGTACGTAATCAGGCTTCACGCGGCGATCGATGTTGGTCGCTTCAAATATCCCGATCATGATTGGAAATTGACGATCACCGTCGACTTCTTTCAAGTAAATCACCTGATTATCACTGAGCTCAGAAATAATGATTCGAGCCAGCTTCATTTGAACGGTCATGATGAACAGTCTGCCGAGTGCGAATGAAAACCGTCTACGAGAATACCGCGCGGGCGTTTCATTCGTAGTCCCATTTCATGACCCACGGATCCTCGTATCGGTGTTGAGCCGCCTTCAATTTCGCTTGATACTCGGCCAGCACATCGGCGTGGCCCGGACTGTCGGCAAGATTCGTTGATTCGTCGGGATCAACCGCAATGTGAAAAAGTTCGAACTCGGGACGCTGCACGTACTGATCAACCGTCTTGGTGCCATAGGAAGCTCCGTTGCCTTTGGCGAGTTGAGCCTGCCAACTGCTGGCAGCCCACAAATCGCTGGCGAAGGGGTACGGCAACGGGTGCGCGATATTCCAGATCAGTTTGTACTGATCATCACGCACAACCCGCATCGGGTAGTACATTTGAATTTCATGAAATGTGTGCGACGCAAAAATCTCGTCATGATGCGTTGCTTCAGGATCGGCAAGGCAAGTCATCCAACTTTCTCCGTGATAGCGATCAAACTTCGCCCCGCCATCATGGTTGTCTTTGCTGTGTAGTTGCAGCTCATCACGGACCTGCTTCGCTGTTGCCATGTCTTTGGGAGCATTTTTGGCAGCATCCAAACCACCAGCAAAGTCTAAAATGGTCGGGGTGATGTCGATGTGACTGATCATGGCGTCGGTATGAAACCCTCGCGTCGTTTGGTAGGGGTCACGAACAACCATGGGAACCCGTAGCCCTCCTTCGTAAACGGTTGTCTTGCCACCGGCGAAGGCCATTCCGTGGTCACTGGTAAATAAAATCATGGTTTTGTCGTAAAGGCCATTGGCTTTGAGGATCTCGATCAAACGAGCAACACCTTGGTCGATCCGCGCACAGGACTGGTAATATTGTGCGAGCTCACTTCGCGTCTCTGGCGTGTCGGGTAAAAACGCTGGCACATTGACTTCGTCCGGCTCATAGAAAACCTCATTCACTCCCACATGCTGACCCCGCGACGGCCGATTGCCGAACAGGTCAGGTTTGAGTGCCAGATCCGAAGTTTTATCTTTGCCACCACCTCGGTGCGGGTCGGAGGTTGCGAAATACAAAAAGAAAGGTCGCTGATCGTCATCGGCAATGAATGACTCGGCGGTGTTGGCCATTGCCACGGCATTGCGACCGTTCCCGCGGAGGTACGTCTCGTACTCGTAAACACTTGCTGGCGCGACGTGGTATTTCCCAATCTGACCGGTGCGATAACCTGCCCTAGCCATCACGCGTGGGAGGGATAAACGTGCGACATCGCCAAAGGAAGCAAATTTGTGATAATGATGTTGATGTCCGAATTGTCCGTTGCGGTGGTTGTGCAGTCCGCTCATGACAACACTGCGACTGGCGCTGCAGGACGCTGTTGTGGCGAAAGCGTTTCGAAATACAACGCCGTCGGCAGCAATGGCATCAATTGCCGGTGTCTGGGCGGCGTCATCGCCATAGCAACCTAGCGTTGGACTTTCATCATCCGTGATGATCAAAATGACATTGCGTTCGGTGGCAAACGTTGCTGTTGCCGTAAGCAAAACGACAACGATACCAGTGAGTAAAGCGACGCTTGGGTAACAAGTTGATTTCATGGAGCAAGAACAAAAAAGTGCGCTGGAGTCATATCCGGGCTGGGAATTTAAGAATGACAATCCTCCCAGCAAGCTTCATTTGGCGTCATCGTGCCGCGTTGACGTGGCAATCTCGGCAGCAATTTCAACCAATTTTCGCTCCACATTAGTTTATCTGATCGCATTGCTCACGTGCGTCTTTGGGTTGCCGGATGAGCTACCAGCAGCCGAAAAAAGAACCTCCGATCGGTTGCGGATTCGGCTGCCACTTGATGCCGCGACCGACCGGCAAAACAAACCGTTCGGAGCCGATCCCTCATCGGTGATCGCACCAAGTTCGGAAGCGTGGCAGCAGTATGAAGCTCTTTGGAAAGCTCACCACGCCGACCATTCTGATTCTGGACTTCGCCGCGAATTACAGATACCCGCATCCGGGTCTCGGTGGTCGTCACAGCGACGGGGACGCATCGCACCTTCGGTTTTGAAATGGCGTCCTGGCTCATGGAATCAGACTCAATCGCAACATTTTGAGATTTTGAGCCGGGCCGGTGAATTGGAAGCGGCCTCGCTGAACCGAGCGGCACGACAGCTCGAATCGATTTATCGCGCCTGGACGCAGGTTTTCTTCCCGTTTTGGCGTGATGCGAGAGTCGTGACAGAGCGATGGAACGGATGGGATCCAAGCAAAGAAACGCCGCAGGAATTTATGGGTCGCCAAAGTCGGCGGTTTGACACTCGCTTCAGGAAAGAAGCGGTGCGACCGGTTACACGGCATCGTGTCGTTTTGCTTGCCAATCAACTGGATTATCAGACACTGATTTCGCGACGCGAGATTTCCGGCCGATCCGGCGTGATCGCGGGCGCGACGTCAACCGGGTTTTACAGCGATACGCTGAGGCTTTCCTTTTTCGTTGTTGATGGGAAGCGACAGCCACCTGACAACGCGAGCGATGTGAGTTTGGACCCGACTTGGTCCCATGAGATTTGCCATCAGTTGTTTCAAGAAGCCACTT
>JBCCJB010000337.1:0-4820 GCA_039028015.1 Planctomycetota bacterium | reverse complement strand
TCGACGTCAGTTGAATGTCGTTGACGTGCAGCGAATCAATCGCCAGCGTCCCATCGGCCTGAAGCGTTTCATCGCTACGTGAACCCGCCACGGCGACCTCACCGCGGATGGAATGAATCGGCCCGACGTCACCAATTCGATTCCCTTCCAATTGAAGCAGTAAATTCCAAGTCAAATCTGGCGAACTCGACGTTGTCTGAACGTTGGATGTTGGATCGCTGACCGAATCAAAAAACAATTGCGTTGACCCGCGAAGCTGAACGGGCCCACGAAGATTCAATTGTCGTGCGGCATGTGCGACCGTTTGCGGCAACGCCGAAATCAATTCGTCATCGAGGCTCATCCGGCAACCCGTTTGCAAATCGAGGGTCAGCCGATGCTTGCCACCCTCCACCGGCAGACAAGTGCCATCGGCGACCAGCCGCGAGGCGTCATGAAACCCTCGAAGATTATCGATTTTGATCACGCCATCGCGATACGCCACATCGCCGCCGACCACATCGATTCGATACGGCAACGCGCGCGGACGCAGCGTGAGTGTGTCCGGTCCGATGGTGCCCGAATCCAACTGACTCGCTTCCATGGCGAGCTTGACGGGTTGCGAACCCTGGCGATGCACGTGGACGTCGACTCGATCGACGGAACCCGAGGGCGCCAACGCGTCCCAAACCCCACGCGTACCCTCGGGCAATGATGATCGCAACGTATGATCCATCGCGACATCGGTAACACGAAATCGCAGGTGCAAATCAGCGTCAGAATTCCCCGCCGCGATTGACGATGGCGAGGGCATTTTGAAAAGTCCATCACAGCGAACTTGTGCGGCACCGGCGTTATTGGCTTTGAATCCGATAATCCGCACGAGTTGGTCTTGCACCTGAATACGTCCGTCGACGTTGACCAACGGATACGCAAAGGCGTCGTAACGCATCGTGCCATCAAGAACCCGCAGATCAAAACGCCGTGACGGTCGACCAAAATCGTCCGTTTCAATCACAGCCGACGCCAGTTCAATTGCACCCCGCGGATTAAGCGAGCGTACAAATCGTTCCAAGCCGGTCGGCTTCGGCTCCGCAGCCGGTGACATCGCTTCGAGCAGCGTCTCGTCGATCACGATGCCACCTTCGGTTTCGATCACCAGTCGGCGAGGCAACTTTTTCAATTGATCGGCGCTGGCGATCGGGCGAAATCTCGATGCGATGGCGACGGGAAGTCGAAATCGACAATGCATGCGCTGACCACCCGCGGTCGCCGTCAAGTGATCGGTTTCCGCGTAGGAATCGGCAATGTGTATTCGGCCAACGAGTTGTTGAACCGGATACGGGAACTTGTGGTAGCGAACATCGACACCGCGACATTCCACATCACCATGAACATCCCAGCGGCATCGCTGCAGGTTCCACGTTCCAGTCGTCATGGAGGCGACATCATCGGTGCGAACGCGAGACTGGGCTTCAATGCGAGACTGCGCTTCAACGCGAATGTCAATCAATCCGTTGGGCTGGAGTTTTTGCCACTGAGCCTTCAGAGCCGGCGGAAGCGAGTCCGCCAACTCATGACTCACTTGCAAGTCAGACGCGGCAAAATCGACCGTGATCGGTCCCAAGCCATCTTGAATTCGCTGTCGCGCGTGTTCGACGAGATCGTGGGAGCACAAAAGGTCCCCATCGCGGACGTTCGCCGACTCCGTTGGCCAACTCATCTGACCCGACAATTGACACATTGCCGAACCAAAATTCGCGGACGCAGAGGTCACACGAAGCTGTTGCGGAGTGACCTCGATCTGTCCGCGGCCGTGATCAATTGGCCACGGTAAGTTGGGATCCAGACAATCGGCGGCTTTCACATCAACCGTCACGCGATAATCGGACTTGTCACCGAGACGAATGTCGGCCCGGACGTCAGATCGAATCTGCCATTGGCGATCCGCCAGGCGTCTCCGGGTAGACTCAGGCAGCAACGGTGATAAATGGTTCAGCAAGGAATCGTCGAGATTCAAGTTCTTGATCTCAAGATTCAAGTGTTGATTGAAAGCGTTTTGTCCAGACTCGGTTTGGTCAAACTGAATCGTGAGATCATCGGCCAGCGAGCTCGTTCCCACGATCCGGACCTGCTTGCGTCCGATGGACGAGTCCGTCAACACGCTGGCTTGTGGCAGCATGATTTCCGCAAGTGAAGCGTGCTGGTTGGGGTGATTCTCGATCGGAACCCGAATGTGGATTCGACTGTCGATCAAATCGATTTTGGGACAGATTGGTCCCATTTGAGGCAGCGGCCACAATGATGCCAGACAGTGCCCGCCAGATGGGTCCACGTCCATGGTTGCTCGCACGCCCTCGACGATGATCCGACGTGTTTGCAGCGGACTTTCATCATTGAGCCACGCGTGCACATCGAGATCACCGTGAACGACGAGCCTCGCAATCTCGACAGTGTGGTCGGCCTTCCACCATCGTCCCAACGCTTGCTTTGCCGACGCCAACGACCGATCGCGATCACGCGGGCTCAATTGAATGGAGTCAAAGATGAAACCCACACCAGCGACATAGCGTCCGCGCTCGATTTGGACGTCCCAATCGTCGTAGTGTTCGCGCAGCGTGGTTTCAAAAATACGGCGAGCTTGTTCGCCGATCGTCTGCGGTCCGAGCGTGCGAACGGCAATCACACCGAGCCCAAGCATGATCAGCAACGTCACCAACGATCGCACGCGACCCGACCGACGGGAGCGAAAACTTCGTGGAACAGCACTGATCTTGGACGATCGCAACGATGAATCCAGGGCGGCGTGCAATGATTAGCAGATAGCGACTGGCAAACGACGGATGTGGTCGATGCTAGCTACCTGTGGATTCCGCCAACCAGCCCAAAAACTCGGCAAAACGGAGGATCCACGGGCTCTGCCAGGGTGTCTCAAGACTGGTGGCAACCGAAAACACGCCGATTGCAAACAGGCCCATCGTGAGCCAACGCCCAATCGCAGAATCCGCTAGGTCGCTGATTTCATCGACGATGCTAAACAGCCACAGGGGCGCTAGCCACAACATCCATCGAAGACACACACTCACCCCGCCATAATTGCGATCGATTTCGGGCCGCAGCAAATAAAATGCAACGACGACAGCAGAGCATAACGCGATTGACGCCATCAAACGACGCGTTTCAATGGGCCCGTGCTGACAACCGAGTATCAAGCCCGGAAAGATCAAAATCCAAATCGGTGTGAGTGAGAAGAGTCCGTAGTAACCGAACGTGGTATGAAACAGATATCGAATTCGGCTGGATTCACCTTGGTCGACACCGCGTCGTTGAGTTTCACGCCAGTAACTTCTTGGATAGTCGTACCAATCGTTCCAACGAGCCAGCGTGTACTGGGTGGTTGTGTCGCCAATCACACTGCGATCCAAACGCAATTGCGTGAAACGCGTTTGATCAATCGGGTTGTCATCATCCCGAGCAAACTTGGCCCGAAGCTCATAGCCACCATCGGCAAGCGATCGGATTTCGATGCCGGTTGTTTTTCGCAGCAGATCAATCGAGTTTAAATCGGACGCCAGAACACTTTCCGAATCCAGCATCACGCCGTCTTGGCCAACAGCTACCGGAGGTGGAGGAACAGCGTGCTCGACGGTCCACCGCAAAAGAGTCTCTCCCACGCTACGGTGTGCATATGGTGTTGACCATGTCCCATGCGCGACGAGATTCGTGCCAAAGACGCCCAACGCCACCACGCCAGCGGCACCCATAAACGGCAGCAATGATCGACGTTCCATTCTGACAAAGAGTGCGGCCCAGAGGCAGAACATGGAAAGTGACGGAAGTTCATTCGCAACGGCAAATGCGGCCGACCCTCCCGCGATCGCCCATGGCCAGAGTCTCGGGTGATAGCTGGGACCCGAGAAGTCATCGCGACGTTTTTCGGAAACCGCCAAATAAATCATGAGGGTTACCGAAGTCGCTGCTGCCGCAATCAAGTGATTGTTAAGCGATACGGCGAATGGCGTGAGCATCGTGCCAAAACAGGTTGCCGCCATCGTCAATCGGCGTGCGAAATCGGAGGCGCCGACCATCTCGATGGTCAGCATCATCGTGATCAACAGGATCGCAAAGACGGGCAAATTGATGAGCAAGAGCATCAATCGAGGCACATAGATTGGATGATCAATCATCGACAATCCTGTCACACGATGGACCACAAAGTAGGCGCCCGCCAACATGGTCGGTAACAGCGTCGGTTTGCTGCTGTAGTAATGCAGCTGGCCATCCCATCCAACGTGCCGCACCTTGTCGATCGTATCGAATGGCCGCCGGCGTCCATCGTCGGACGGAATTGCGATCACATCATCGATTTGATAGGTCCCATATTCGACCAACGCGATGATCGTGCACCAACGGCTGCGATCGTTAGCACTTCCAAATGCCGTGTCACCCTCACGGCTCGTCAGAACGCTAATACGTCCTGCAACCAAAGCAAGAACGGCCACAATGAAAATCCATTGCGTCCTTCGGCGTTCTTGACGGGGAATCTCGTACTTTCGCATTGGCTAACGTGAACAGGATCAGATCTGCAACACTTGCAACGAATTTCGTCGGTTAGTTCGCCGCTGAAACCGTTGACTGCCCGACCCCACCAGGACAGTCGCAATGTTTTCGAACTGACATCAAAATGTCAGCAGAATCTGAGTGAACTTTCTCTCAGGAAACGATTTCGCGGATGTTGACGTTGGATTGTCGATCACGAGCGTTTGCCACCTGAGACACGATGAGCTCAGCCAACAAACCCGCCAACAAACATTGCGCACCCAACAGCACCGCCAAAATGC
>JBCCJB010000336.1:0-4825 GCA_039028015.1 Planctomycetota bacterium | reverse complement strand
TCCAAGTCGCGACCGACCAAAAAAACCGTCAATGGCAGATTGGTTTGGCCGACAAGATCCACAATCCGTGGCACGACCAATGGAAAATACGATTGGCAGCCCTCCCAATGAGAACGTCCGGCGGCGCGGAGGTAAGCCCATTTGTTATCCAGGTCCAGCGAAAGACTACCGATCGGCTTCATGATTCGACGGTGGGATAAACCGAGCGAATCGCCTTCATTAGCCCTTTGGCGCTGGCGGACGGCGTCATTGTCGACACCGATGCGATCGCATGGCGTCGCATCATGGCCAGTTGGTCTCCCGATGTCTGAAAGTAAGTATGCAAAGCTCGATCCAGATCGCCGGGTTGCAGCGGATCGTAACGCCAGCCATTGTGCCCGTCGCGTATCATCGTGGTGACGGCTTGAGCGTAAATGCTGCCAATCACTGGCATCCCCGCGTGCATGGCTTCGTTGACGACCATGAGCCACTCATCGGCTAGCGTGGGTGCAATCACGATGGAATAGTGCTGCATCAATTGCGGCAATTCTTCGGCGGGTTGGTTGCCAAGCAATCGAATCGACAACCCACTGGCAAGTTGAAAGTGGTCACCAAGAATCGATTCAAATCCATGGGTCGAGCGTCCGTCGATAATGGCTTCGATGGACGATCGCAACGGTCCATCGCCGATGAATGTTAACTCCAATGATCGACTGGAAGATCGGCAATAGGCGTTGGCGTCTCGTATCAATGGCATGACGCCCTTGCGCTGCGTCAACTGTCCGATGCAGAGCAGCCGATGCCGGTTCTCGTCTTCGCTGCGTCGCGGTGCCACTTCGATTCGCAAGCGATCGTCGGCCGCGTACGGGAATGGAAACAACTTGTCGGGTGAGGCACCGAGTGATAACAAGACCTCGCGACACGAAGGTCCGTTGTAGGTCACCGCATCAGCCGCAGCGATCAGACGTTTCCGCACGGCTTGCCGCAAGCGACCGCGACCTTGCTCGGTATGTTCGCTCATGAATGTGGCCAGCACCAATTTGCTGCCGTGACGTCGACAATACCGCATCGCTGCATAGGAGCGAGCGCCCAACTCATGCGACACGATCACATCCGGTTGAATCGCACCTAATTGCATTCGAGTATCAACGGGAACGTGCACATACAACGGATCGTCAAAACCGGCTCGGGCATGTCGCCATCGTCGACGAAGCGTAATGGTTCGCTGCACACGAACGTCCAAGCCCGTCCAGTCCAGCTTGAAATCACGATTTGGCTCAATCGGTGTCGACAACAACACGCGAAAGTCCTCAACGCGCTGCGTGATCTCTTGGAACACGCGGACTTGATACAGCGGAATGTAATGGGTCAGAAACGCGACACGAGCGGGCAGCGGCTCCACATCATCGATCGCATGGGAGCGATCGGGCTCGCCAGGGCTCAACGTCAGGGCAGTCCGGCGTAGCGGTGCGTTCGCTTCGATATCAACGGACCAGTTACGCGGTTGCGGGTCGGTAAATTGCTCAATACCCGACGTTTTAACGTTTTGCCCAACTCGGTCACACGTGTCGCTCTGGCCGTCTTCCCGCGATTGTCGGGGTGGGGAGGGCGCTGAATTGGGTGGAACGGACAACAATGGCACGGCACTGAAATGAGTCACGAATCGCGATTCAGCTTAACTGCCGCCGGCATCATTGCCATCGAAATTCACTCACCACCACGGCCCGTTATCGGCACTAGCACGGTTCGCGCGATCAGGCGAATGTCTTCGACCAACCCCAACCGATCGATGTACCGGAGATCCATTCGCATCCAATCGTCGAAGGTTTCCGCCCGCGCCTTGTTGGCCTGCCAGCTGCATGTCAGACCGGGCCGAACGTCCAATCGTCGACGATGCCAACGGCAACACGCTCGACTTTCATGCCACGGCAACGGACGCGGACCGACGATTGCCATGTCTCCCTTGAGCACGTTGATCAGTTGCGGCAGTTCATCCAGGCAGGTGGCCCTCAAGAAATGCCCCACACGCGTGACACGGGGATCTCGAGAAATCTTGAATGCCGGGCCATCGCGGTGGCTCTCGCTGCGAAGCGAAGCCTGACGTCGCTCGGCATCGACACACATCGTTCGCAGCTTGTAAATCGTAAAGGGTCGACCATGTTTGCCTTCTCGGGTTTGCGAGAAGAACACGGGTCCGCCATCGGTCAATTTGATTGCGGCGGCGGCTAACATCAAAAACGGCCCGGCAGCCAATAGCCCCAACGACGCACCAGCAAGATCCATGGCCCGCTTCACTCGCATGAACATCGGGCTGGTCATCGAGGTCACCAGATACGCATCACTGTCCGTCGATACGACCGACCGAGTCGGGATCGCATCTTTGGCCGTGTCGTCAACGTCTGAGTTATTCGGTCGATCCCACCGCTGATCGATTGGGTCATCACGTCGGCGGTGAGTCTGTCCAACGATTGCGGGTGACTGTTGATCATCTTGATCATCACCGAAGCCCTCGGGGTCATGGACCTGCATTTCCAAGTCCACGCCAATGCCAGCATGTGCGAACAAACCCTTCAAACGGTCCACAACGGCGCGGCCACCCATTTCAGGCGTGTCGACTAACAAAACTCCGTAACGCCCTCGCGCCAAGAAGCCTTTTTCATCGGTTACACGCAAGTGTCGGACAAGTATCCGCGTCACTTGTCGCGCGATGCGGCTGCGTGATTGAGCAACACTGCCGCGACCCGATGAAACTGTTGACCGCGATGACGTTTGTTCGCGCAGCTGTATAGTCACGATGCAAAACGGCAAACGGCGTCGCGTGCATCGAAGCCGCTCACTATTGAGGCGGCGCTCAAACTGCCTTGGCGTCAGGAGCAAGGCTTGCTGTCGACCAAGTTCGACACGCGCGTTACCACCCAAGAATCGTTTCAAAAACGCGTCGGAGTCATGTGAGGATGGTTCGGCAACGCCGCCACCGGCGAAGATGCGGGAAACGAGGCTGCCCCAACGCGACCGTTTCCTTCGGTTTGTTTTTCCTAACAGCAGCACGTCAGCAAATCCAAGTTGATCAGTGATCCAAAAGTATTTCGCGGTGGTATCTAATTTGGCGTCGTTACATCAGTCCGATGCTCATCCAAAATCAGCGTGGCAATGAGCCGTTGGTCGCAGTCGAACCTGGTGCCGACGTCTGCCCGTTTGTCGATGATGAGCCGGTTGCAGCATCGGCGACGTTAGGTCCGTCCACTGGAATCGCGCTTTGACCTGTTGCCAGTGGACCCGTTGTCAGGGCATGCCCAGCTGTCACAGGGTGGAACGACGCTCGATCCCGAGTCGGTCGCATCGGCGCCGATGATGACGCATGCACTGAATCGCCCATTCGCGGCTCGATACCACGTGGACCCGAGCGCGATGGAGCAACCGGCGGGTCGCGCAAAATGGCTTGTAGCAAACCCAGAGACAGACCCAGCATCGCTCCCAAGATGGAGAGCATGGCTCGCATGGGACCAGCCTTCTTTAAGTTCAATGATGCTGGCTGAATCACACTGACGTCGGACATGTTTTGTGCGTCCAATTCCGCGTTGACCCGAGCTTCTTCAAGCGAACGGGCATGCTCGCGAAACGTGTCCTCGGCCAACTCCGCTTCCCAAGTCAACTTTGCCAGCGTTGTGCGATCGGTGTTGAGCCGGCGGAGGTCATCTTTGGTGGCTTCCAAGCGAGCCATCACCGCTGAACGACGACTGTCCAAGCCAACCGCCTTGGCTCGTATGGTTTGGAACTGCGTCTCTAGTTCCTGATAGACCGGATTGATCGATTCGACGCGTTCGCTGCGATCCTTCCGCTCGGCAACGGCGAGCCGTTCGCTCTGCGACATCTTCTCCTGCAGACGCCGGTAACGAGGATGGTTTGGACTGAGCTTGGACAGCTCCTCACCATCCTGGATCTGAACCTCGTAAAGCTGGCTTCGCATCGTGTCGCCAGCCGCGTTGGCAATCCCCAGCGTCGTCGCGGTCGGCACCCATTTATCGGTGCTCATCAATTGACGACGGAGCTCGCTGGCCTGGCTGGTGGCCTCCGCCAATTCACTGTCGGCTTGGTTGAGAGCCGCTTCCAAATCAATGATTCGCTCGCTCAACGTTCGCTCGGCCGAATCAGCACTCAGCCAGCCCAAATCGTTTCGCGTTGACTGCAATTTCTCGCGGGCCTGCATCGCCAGCAAACGGCTTGCCTCGGCCTGTTCCTCAAAAAATGTCTCCGACCCTTCGTTTTGATGTGCCTGAACGTGGTAACTGCCGAACTCGTCCATCACCGCCTGCACAATCTGTTGGATCAACAGCGGATCATCTTCTTTGCCGGAAACCGCAATCGTGTATCCGTTCTTGGCGATTGAGACATTCACCGCCTTCATGACCGCCATGATCGCCCGTTCGCGATCCAGCTGAGCGTCAACTTCATCAGCCGTCATGGCCCCGACAGTTTTCTCGGACTTGGGAAGCCAGCCTCCGATTCCATCGTCGGAACTCAGCGTTTGGCCAAGATTATCCAGTGATCGGGTAATCCAAGTTCGGGGCGCGTTAATGTGGTCAACGCCAACTCGGTCGACGGCTCGTTCGGCGATTTCGCGGCTGCCGATCATCTCGCCGATACTGACGACTTCCGCAGTGCGGCTTTCCTGCATCGAAACGGCGGTGTTGGCTTTGGTCGTGGGATCAACCGCGAGGGCACCCCGACCAAGCCGCACGTACATCATGCCTTCGCTGCGGTACTGGTTGGGCCAAACTAGCAGCAGTGCAACGACGGCAACGCTGACGCCGCACGTCGTCATGAAAATCGAGGGTAGCCGGCGTCC
>JBCCJB010000335.1:0-4845 GCA_039028015.1 Planctomycetota bacterium | reverse complement strand
GTGCAAGCAGCCGTGCACCACGTATAACAGCAGCTCCTCAACAACTGATGCGCCATGTGATTCCGCCTGCCGCTCGGCTGTTTCAACACTGACCACCACATCACCGCTGACTTGAGGCGGCTCGCATTCGTACCCGAAACTGATCACGTCCGTTGGATAATCGTGATCGAGAAATTGACGATTGATTTGGTGGATCGTTGCGTCGTTGCTGATCCGAATTTGAACCTCGCCACGGTGACACTGCTTGCGATCAAGTGCGGCCACTGCAGCCGCACGGATCTGTGGTTCAAGGGATTGTGAAAGCGGAGGTATTTCCGCGTCGTCATCGACGGAGACTTCAACGATCAAGTCATATGAGACTTGGCTGGTATTGTCGCCAGTGACAGAGTCGGGCATCACGCGGACTTTTGACCGGGATACTTGATGCGGGCGTGATAAATCGCGGTGAGCGACTTCACCAAACTGATTCGCACTCGATGCAGCTGTGAAAAGGTCAATCCGCAATCATCAAATTGTCCATCAGCCACTTTTTTCTGCGCGATGGCATCAACCAAGTTTTGGATCCTTGCTGGGGTAGGATCAACCAATGTTCGCGAGGCGGACTCGACGGTGTCAGCGAGCATCAAAACGGCCGCTTCCAACGTTTGCGGCTTTGGTCCCGGATAGCGAAAATCCTGATCGCTAACCGATTCACCATTCGGACTTTCTTCACTTCGTTTGGCTGCTTCGCGATAGAAATACTCGACCAGCGTTGTGCCGTGATGTTGCAAAATGAAATCGATGATGGGCGCGGGAAGATGGTGGTTTCGTGCCAGGTCGGCTCCATCTTTCACGTGCGCGATGATCACAAGCGTGCTCATCGCGGGCTGCAACGCGTCGTGTGAATTGTGGCCGGCGGTCTGGTTCTCGATAAAGTACTCGGGCTTAAACATTTTCCCGATGTCGTGAAAGTACGCGCCGACGCGAGTCAGCAAACCATTGGCTCCGATCGAATCGGCCGCTGCTTCGGCAATCGAGGCAACGTTGATGCTGTGGTTATAGGTGCCGGGTGCTCGTTGGGCCAAACGTCGCAATAACGGATGGCTTGCATCACCCAATTCGAGCAATGACAAGTCGGTTTGAACCCCAAAACCTCGCTCCACGAGGGGCAATAAGCCCGTCATTGCCAGCGACGAGAAAAGAATGCAGGCACCGGCCCAGAGAGCTTCACGAAACAATCCATAGAGAACGCGATCAAATGGAGCGCCACGATAAAGCGATTCGAGAATCTCGCCAGGTGCGCCCGAGGACAGCGTCTGACCGGTCACGACGCCAACACCGATCACGGTTGTCATTGCGACTAATGAGGCAATACCGCCGACGGTTAACAAGTGCGTGCGACTTCGAATGCGTCCGGTCAACAGGGTGCAGGTCGTGCACGCCGCCGCCATGGCGACAAGATTGGCTAGGTCCGATCCTAACAAGAGGGTGACCGAGAGACTCGCCGACGCCATTAATAGAAGACCCAACTCGCGTCCGTACACGACGGCAACAATGATCGACGCTAGTGTTAACGGCACCAATTCAATTCGCCACTGGTCGCGGGACGCGTAATAGGCCAGCGCGACGGTCGTGACACCAAGCGTCAGCAGTCGAAGGAGCTTCCATTTGTCGAGCAGTAACGACGAATCATCAACAAACCAAATGTAAGAACCCGCCAGCAAATACAAGGCGACGATCATGCCTGCGAAGGCTGTCATTCGTGCCAATTGATCGGACCATCGCATGGATTGGATCAACGTCTTCCATTCCGTTCGCAGAAGTTCCAATTCACGATTGGTAAGTGGTTTTCCAGCGTCGGCCAAGCGAGATTCACCACTGCGAAACGTCATCATGACGTCTTCAACGGCGTCAGCGGCTTTGATACGAACCGCTTCGCTGGCTTCATCGTCGTATTTGAGCGTTTCGTATTCGCCAAGTCGTGATCGCAACCACTTCGCCACCATATCGGCGACTTCCAAATCAACGTCCGATTCAAAACGCGATCGAAATTGATCTCGAATGAGTTGCTCGAGCTTTCCGCCCGCTTCGGCGATACGCACTTTGGACAACTCGACGGGCACCGCATCGTCGACCTCGTTGCCTTGAAAGACGCGAATCATTCGCTGAGAGCCCAGCTCTTCGCCGTGTTGAATTGCCTGCAGCAAGCCATTGCTTGCTAGCGGACCCATCGAAACGGTGATTGCAGTATCGAGCTCACTGAGCTCTTCATCTTCAGCAAAAACGCGTTTGAGCAGAGCGAACGTGGCCGCTGGACTCGCATTGTCATCGGCCTCGCTGCCTTGGTCGAATTCGGCAAGTGCTTCGCGTTCAGCCTCACCCAGTTGTTCGTATGAGCTGGCGCCAAGAATCAGAAAGAGCCGATTGCGGAGTGCTGCGCGAAGCTGTGCCAAGCGTTGAGGTGTGTTGCGATAAAGAGTCAGCACCTCGCGACGTTTTCGGGTCTTCAATTCGTCGGTCGCGATCTTATCGGGAACCTGAAACGTTACCCGGGTAATCAGATCGCGGGCCGGAATGGCACCTTCACGATAGGCAAATGAGGGTTGCCACGTACGACACAGCAGCAGAATCGCCGCAGCGGCAATAATGGTCATTGCGACCCGCACCGACCAATCGACTTTGTCGCTTCGGTCCCACCAAGTCGCCCAACGGGGCTTTGGAATCCCCAGCGACTCGATGCGTTCCTTACCGCCGCGTTGTTTGCTCGCGGGGCTCTTACCCGATGGGTTCTTGCCGGCAGGACTGGATGGTTTTCCGGAACTCATGAATTCCAATCAGTCGCGTGATCTCGACTCATCGTCGTTTGAGAATCCCGCCTCGCTCGGGCGCGAATCACCTTCACTTGGGTTTGCTTCGTCATCATAAGCTTCGACGATTTTTTGAACCAAGACGTGACGAACGATGTCACTCGCCCGCAACCGAACGAGTCCAATGCCATCGATTGCCTGCAAACGCTTGACCGCATCATGAAGACCGCTGCGGACACCGCGAGGCAGATCGAGTTGCGTCGCGTCGCCGCTAACAACCACTTTGCTGCGTTCGCCCATACGGGTGAGAAACATCTTCATTTGCGGAATGGTTGTGTTTTGGGCTTCATCGAGGATGATGAATGCATCATTAAGTGTCCGGCCACGCATGTAAGCCAGCGGAATGATTTCGATCACGTCCTTTTCCATGAGGGCTCTGGCTTGGTCAAAATCAACCATTTCGCCCAAGGCGTCCATCAGCGGTCTTAAATACGGATTCAATTTGGCTCGCAAATCTCCGGGCAAGAACCCGAGATTTTCCCCCGCCTCAACAGCAGGGCGGACCAAGACGATCTTCTTGACTTGATTCGATTTGAGAGCCTCAACTGCAGTCGCGACCGCAAGATACGTTTTTCCACATCCCGCCGGTCCAGTTGCGAAGGTAAGGTCATGCTTGCGAATGGCTTCGACATACATCGCTTGGCCGGGCGTTCGCGGAGCCACTTTTCGAGTGTTGCTCTGAATGTTGACTGCGGACACCGATGGTTGTGGCGGACGTCCCGATTCCAATTGGCCACCCTCTTCAGCCGCAGCTGTTTCGAGGTCACCGATGCTCAGTTCGCCTTTCTTTCGCGAAATATGCCGCAGCTTTTCAAGCGTTCGCATCGCAGCGGACACCGCATTGGTTTCGCCGGCAACACGAATGCGACCGGAACGGTGCGTGATGTCGACACCAAAAAGACGCCGCAGTTTTCGAACGTGCTGATCACGAGGCCCGAACAACGCGAGCACTTCGGACGGGCCTCCGGTCGATAGCGTTGCCTCATTCATCACGGGGCTCGCGGTCACGGATGGAATCGGAAGCGAACTCGGTGACCCAGCTGCGGCAGAAATAGGTTCAGACAAAAGGGTGAATTGCTTGGGGTGTGGTAGTAGTGAGATCGCGATCGAGCGGCCTCGACTCGCGATTCTATCCTTCCTCAGACCACTAGGACCATCGTGAAGGTTCACTTTCGTGAGTTTTTGCCTGACCGATAGGTCTGATCACGACACGGCCGCAAAACACAGAAAACCCGGCAAAACAGCGACAAGCAGCGAATCTGTCACATCCCAAACGCCTCCCAGGCCTGGCAACCAGTTGCCAGAGTCTTTTGCCGAACAGTCTCGTTTGACCATCGATTCAGCAAGGTCGCCAATTAATCCCGCAATTGCCAACAGTGGACCCAGGACCACCGGCATCGCCGCCGGCAGGATTCCAGTCGCCGGTGACGCCGCTAGGCCGCTATCGCTGGAGGGATTGGCAAACGCGGGGAAAAGAAACTCGCAGCAGCCCCAAGCCACCAGCGTGGCCATGGAAATGCCACCGATCAGACCTTCCCACGTTTTTCCTGGACTGAGTTTGGGAATCAGTTTCCGACGGCCCAGCGAACGACCAGCGAAGTACGCACCTGCATCGGCTGATTTCGTTGTTGCGATGATGGTCAGGAGCGCCGCGGTCCCCCAATTACCTTCACCAAGCGTCCGAGTTGCAACCATCAGACTCATCGGCAATCCAACTGCGATCGCCACGAGGACGCCCAGTCCGATTCGCAGTGTCGCTGTTTCCACAGTTGTCACCGAGCCCTCGTTCGCATCTTTGCCCCGATGCGACGACGGTTCGAACCGCTGCATTTCAACGAGCCAAAGCGTCACAACAACGCCAAGGCAACTCGCAATAACAAATCCAAATTGGCCAACGGGACAACCAATTGGATAACTCGCGAGGCCTACTGCAAATGCAATTGCGTTCCAAACACTTGGGATAATTGCAGACCCAGCGATCAACGCGGTACCAACACAG
>JBCCJB010000334.1:0-4855 GCA_039028015.1 Planctomycetota bacterium | reverse complement strand
TCAAGCGGACATGCGGCATGCAGTTCCGCTACCCGCCCGCGAAGCTCATGCAAGATCTCAGCGCCAACGCCGCCAACAGCCACGACAAACGCGTGTCCGGTGACGCGTGAATGCAAATGGGTTGCGCTGGAGTGCAACTCAGGAAGGTCTTCGACATTGCCCCGCGTGGGTACGGAATGTGATGGACGCTTCGCGGCTCCTCGTCGATTTTCCTTGACCGAAACGGTGTTGGTTGCTGATCCGGGACTGCGAAGTGCGTCCACAAACGCTTTGCAGTTTTCAAATCGACGATCGGGATTTTTCTCGAGAGCCCGCGCAACCGCGACACGATCGGCTGGCGGTAGGGGCTCAAGATTGGGTGCCGCGTGAATGTGCTGGGTGGCTAGTTGCGCGATCGTGCGACCAGCGAACGGTCGCGTTCCGGTCAATAGTTCCTGATACATCACCGCCAGCGAGTATTGATCGCTGTTCATGGCCGGTCGACCATCAAACAATTCCGGCGGTGCGTAAATCGGAGTTAATCCGCCAACAATCGATTGGTCATTGTCACGCAAATCCTTGAGTAATCCAAAGTCACCGACCTTGACGTGACCACCGACCATCAAGAGGTTGCCGGGCTTCACGTCCAAATGCTGCAGCTGATATCGCGTGTGCAGATAATCCAACGCATCGGCGGCGTCATGCAAATACGACAGCAATGCGGCCCGAGGAATGCCGCACGAGCCACGATCCAAATGCCGCTGAAGCACCTCTTCAAGTGAGCCATCGGCCAGCTCGGTCACGATCACCAAGCGGTCTTCAACAATCCCAAAGCGTTCCAGGGTCAACAGAAACGGATGATGAACGCCCTTAATTCGCTCCAGCGACTTCAACTCGCGATTACCACGCTTGGCATCGCTCGCGCCGAAAACAAACTTAACCGCTTTTTTTAGATCACCGGGTGCGTTGGCACGCCAAACTTCGCCAAAACCACCCGCCCCTATTTTTTGTTCCAGCGTGTAGCCATGGATCGGTTCGTAGCCCGCGCAGATCTGATGACTTCCAACCGACGCGGTCGTCTCAACCGCGGGCGAATCGCTGGACGTGGATGGCATGGCAACGAAACAAAAGGAAAGTCAGAAATGAATGTCAATCAATGATCGATTGATTCGGCGAGCCGACGCCCGCTGCAAACGGGCACGATCAGAGTGCGCTGAAATAGCTACGGCAGGCTTGATCTAAGTATTCAGGCCGCAACGTCAGTGGCAGTTGCCGATAGCGGCAATAGTTGGCGACCTGTGTCAACAGATCGCGTGGATGACATCGTCGGCGCGGTCGTGAATGTCGCTGGTAATACGCCAACAAGTGCTCTGCGGCTTCGGGTGTTTCAGGAAAGCCCATCGATTCGGCAACCGTTCTCATCAAGATCCGATATTCGTCAGCGGATGGATCATCCACAAAGATCTTGTAGGGAACGCGTCTCAGAAAGGCTTCATCGACCAGGTCATCGGGATTCAAGTTCGTGGAAAACATGATCAGCTGTTCGAATGGAATCTGGATCTTCTTTCCCGTCGGAAGCGTCAGGTAGTCACATCGATTCTCCAGTGGCACGATCCAACGATTCAACAATTCCTCCGGCGCAATGCGTTGTCTTCCAAAGTCATCGATCAAAAGGCAGCCGCAATTGCTCTTCATTTGCAGCGGTGCTTCGCAAATGTTGCTCCGAGCGTCGTGCCGGACCTCGAGATTGCTCATCACCAACTCACCACCCACAACCACGCTGGGTCGAACGATCCGCACCCATCGATGGTCCCACGATTGAGACTTGAGCAGCTGCCCGTCGCCCTCGGGAATCGGTGCTTCGCGGTGAAACGCGTCATCTTTGAGTTTGATCAGATTGCCGTCATCCAAAATCGCGTGCGGAATCCAAATTTCCTGCCCCAAACATTGGGTCAAGTTGCGAGCGATGGTGGTCTTGCCGTTGCCGGGAGGACCAAACAGAAACATTCCGGTATTGCTATTAACGGCCGGTCCAATCTGGTCGAGCAATTCGTCCTGGTAAGAAATCCGCGACATCGATTCGCGGAGCTCATCCCGACCGATCGGATCGACGCCAGCAGCCTGAGCCTCGACCGAAAGCGTGTAGTCATTTAGTGGCACGGGTGCGGGACCGACATAGCTGCACTGTTGCACACAGGCTTGAGCTCGCTTTTGACCATGATCGGTGAGCGAATAGTAATAGTCGTTGAATGCTGCCGGACGCACGTGCGCAACAAACTTACGCGTTCGCAATGCGTCGACAATCGGTTCGACCAATCGAAACGGTAGCCCCATGGCCGTCGACATGTTGCGACCACTGATCGTTCCGGCCTGCAACACCGTCTTGAGCAAAAGCGATTCAATGAACGTCGTTGACAGGCCAAGTTCCTGGAGCGACTGAGGCTCAACAGGCCAAAACGTGTCATCGGTCAATAAGCCACCCAGGGCGGCGGACTCAAAATTATGAGTGTCGGTCAGCAGTGCGGTCATAACGGATTTGGTGGCTTGAGAACTCGCCGGTCGGTGAACCCTCGCCACCAACCAGGACACGTTCGCGCAGCCCAGGGTCGGCGGCATCAAAAAAGCGTCCGACGAAACGTAGGTCACAAAACGCCCTGGAGCGGATCGTTCCGTCAGTCAAGCAACGTCCGGGCCGCAATCACCACCGCGGCCGTTTCAATCCGCAATACCCGCATCCCAAGATCAATTCGTCGAAATCCATCCTCCACCGCACGATCGACTTCCTCGTTGGTCAATCCACCTTCGGGACCAACAATCGCATGCACCGGAGAAGCCGGGGACTCGTGCGATCGGGATGTCGCGGATTGCAATGGCAGACAATCATTTCTAAGCGAGCCGTAGGCGCTAGCCTCGGGCTCTACCGCGCGATCGGACTTAGGACGAGTGACATCATCATTTGGGTCCGCGGCAAGCGCCGTCGGCTCAGTTTTGATGATCCCACTCGCAGGATCTGACAAATTGAGCGCGTCCTGGTTGGGTGTCGCAATGATGCGATCGGGATTGGTATCATCTCGATTTGCGAAATCCAGATAATCGGTGAAGGATTGAGGCTCGGCGAAACACATCCATTGATTGCGACCGGATTGTTTGCACGCCTCAACCATCGACAGGTGGAGCTTTTTCAGTTGCGTTGTTGACGGGGGTCGCTGCGAATGCCGGCAAATCAGCGGGACAACAGTGTGCACGCCCAGTTCCGTCAAGCGTGTGACCATTTCTCTTGCCCGATCGGGTTTCGGCAAGGCGATGGCCAGCGTTAATCGTCGCGTGGGTTCTCGATTGATGATCGCCGGCGGTGACGCGGGATCGACACGACATCGGCACTCGGTTCGCGTCACACGAGTGACGATCGCAGATGCTTGGTGATTTTGACCATTGAACAACTCGATTTCGTCACCGGGTTGGACCCGCATGACCCGAATGGCATGACCGGCTTCGGCTGATGGCAGCTGAATCTGATCTGGATCCGCTTGAAACTGCGTTGTGAGATCAGGCAGACAATAACGGCGGGTCATTAAGCGACGCTTCCCTGGGAGCGAATCAACACGAGCACGATGCGGTCCCACCGGTACAGCAGGTCGGTGTCGCGAATTCAAAAAGTTACCCGCGCGGGTGGCGGAGTCACTACAATCAAGCCGCCGGACGATGGCAATGGCACACTCGGGCTCTCTTTTCGAGGATCGTAACTGATGGCGCAGGAACCTTCCGATCAGCCCTCCAAAACCGAGCAGCCCTCCGAATTAACATCGTCCATGGCGTCAATGGAGCCGCTGACACCGATCTCGCTGCCGAGATCAACACGAGCTTCCTCAACACGGGCTTCGATCTGGAGCCCGATTTTTCAAAGCGTCACGTTGCTGGGCACAATGGTCGCAATGCTGGCTCTGGCTCGGTACACGGTTCCCAGTGTTGTCGAAGAGATTCGCTATGCCTGGCACCGAGGACAGATGCGTGCCGAGTATGAAACCGGAGACGAGGGACTTAAGAACGTTTCGCTGGACTCGTTGAGCCGCGCTTACGAGATGGTCACATCAGCGGTCGGTCCCTCGGTTGTTCACATTGATGTCCAACGCGGTCCGACAAACAACCCAACCGATCCATTGCGGCGTTTTCTAAGGCAAAAATTTGGAGGCGACGAATCGTCAGATGACTCGGCCTCACGAGATCGCACGAGCCCGCAAGGCAACACAAATCCAGATGGCAGTATGGGTCCCGGTAGCGATGTCGATCCGGCGCTCCGTTTTTCAGTGCCACCCCGGTCTGGCTCCGACCGGAGCGATCTCTTCACCATCGCTGATCAGGGAAGCGGCGTTATCGTTGATGGCGATGGCCATATCCTGACCAACCGGCATGTGATTTCCGAAGGTCGGGCGATTTGGGTCACACTGAGCGATGGTCGCCGTGTTGAAGCGCGAGTGGTCGGCACGGACCGACTGACCGATTTGGCGGTCCTCAAGGTCGAGGCGGATGGCTTGCTGCCCATTCGCTGGGGCGATAGCAGCTCGATTCGCGTTGGTTCCCCGGTTTGGGCTGTCGGCAGTCCATTTGGCCTGGATCGCACGATCACCTTTGGCATCTTGAGCGGAAAACATCGCATGGTTCGCGCCGGAGCTCGCTATGGGGCCAGCGCGCGGTACCAAGATTTCATGCAGTCCGACGTCGCCGTGAATCCGGGGAATTCGGGCGGGCCGCTGGTTGATGCCCGAGGACGGCTGATCGGGATCAACACGGCGATCGTCGGCGAGACCTATCAAGGCGTCAGCTTCTCGATTCCCAGCGACGTCTCGCGTACCATTTACCAACGTATCCGCGATAACGG
>JBCCJB010000333.1:0-4926 GCA_039028015.1 Planctomycetota bacterium | reverse complement strand
CTTCGATCGCCTTCTCAGCCATGAGCGTCAGCTGATCGAGTACTTGCTCCATACGCTCTCGCTGACGACCTTCCGATGCGTCAATGGCCTGCTGCTGCAAACGAATCGCTTGATCAAACTTTTCCGTCCCGGCGCTAAGCTGTGCCGCGAGCACATAGATCAGCGGCTTCATATCGGCCTCGGCATTATTCACTTCAGCACCGAGTGCGGAAATGGTTTCGCCAGCAAGTGCACCCAAATCAGTACCTTGCTGCATGGATGCCATCATGCCGTAAGCAAACTGGATGATTTCGCGTGGTTGTCCCGCCGCTGTCTTCAATTGTTCGCGAAAGAACGTTAGGACCTCGGGCGATTGGTCGCCCGAATCGAGTCTGAGGTTGTACTTAAGGACGTTCAGTCGCTTCAACAATTCAACAATTTCGGGATCTGTGTTGTCACGAATCTCCGTCGAGATTTTGTCGATGACCTTGATCGCATCTTCAAATTTGCCAGTGCCGGCCAGACGCTGCACTTTCTGCATCGTCGTCTGCAGCATCTGCTGGAACTCGAGTTGCTCTTTGTAAGCTTCTCGATCCCAGGAGTCGTTCAAGATGGCAGCGAGCGGTTCATCGACGCTCATCGGATGCCCGATCCATTCAACCAATCCCGATTTGCCTACAATGAACGAAGTTGGAAGCCCGTTTTGGCCCGCGGCTTCCATGTAGTCCCTCGAGACGGAACCGTCGGGATCGACCGTCAGCGTGTACGCGGAAGTCAGTTCGCCGAAAGTGACTTCCTCATCGGGATATGGCTGCTCCAGCAATTGCTCAACAGTCTCGAGATCTTCATCGGACACACTAACAATCTGGAATCCTTCACCGCGGTATTGGTTTTGAAGCTCCGCCAAGTGCGGCATGCTCGCCACGCAAGGGCCACACCAAGTTGCCCAAAATTCCACCATATAGACATTCCCTTCTTCGAAGTCGGTCACTTCACCGAAGTAACCACCGCCATCGCTCAGGTAGTGTTCAATATCCAGTGATGGTGCTTTCGAACCAATTCCCAGCGTCGTGTCGGCTACGCTGATCTGGGGCAAATGAAAGAGAAGCACCAAGACGAAGAAAAGTATCGTCGGGGATAACCTAGCGGGCACTTGGGCTGAGAAACGACGCATGGCAAAACGAGTCAAAAATAAGTGAAGGGCAAGACAGGAAAAAACAACTTTAGCATGCAAGAGCTGCCTCGAGTGAGCTCGAATTTGCTTGCGTGAACTCGGATCGTTACGAGACTCTCATTCATTTGGATCGCTGCGCGTGCTACGACGGCCGATTTGAACGCGTCGTTCGTCGAAGCCATAATGCAGAGTTCGGACAAACGCCCGCCATCCCCATTTCGGCTTTTTGCTTTGTCACATTCGTTTCTTTCTGCATTTCCGCCAGGTTTTGCAGCTCGCCGACTCCGTCGAGAACGACTCCCGGCTACGCTCGTTGTTTTGTTCGGCCTAATGACGTCGGGAATCCTGGTATCCCATCGGGCACTGGCACAAGACAATCAAAACGCTGCTGATCCCGTCAGCAAATCTCGGCCCAAAATTGATCAACGCCAACCTCGGGCCCTACCGGCGGACGCCAACAGCAAACCACCCAACGAGGTCGCACCCCAGCGCGGCGAAGGCGGCCGACCGAACACGGGACCCAACAAGCCAAGTGAATCGACAGACCAGACAAAAATCAGAGACAATCAACTCAAGGTGATTCGTCGCGAGTCAGCAACTGACAACAACGGCGACCCGGAAGAACTTAGAGTCGCACTGGGCGACGATGGCAAAGTTGCATTTCAATTTCGCGACCAGGGATGGACCGATCTGGTTGCGTGGCTTGCGGACATCATTGGCCAGCCGATCGATTGGCAGACGCTTCCGGGCGATTCAGTCAATCTGGTCAGCCCCAAGCGATTGAACATCGACGAAACGATCGATCTGTTCAATCGCCATCTGTTGTCGCGAGGATTCACCATGCTGCAGCTCGATGGCGGCATCACGATTGCCGAGATTGAGTCGGTGGACCCTGGCATGGTGACGCGTATGAGCACAGATGAACTTGATCGAGTCAGTGACCACACCTTTGCACGGGTGATGCTGGACGCGGGTTGGTTGTCCGCTGAAAAGCTTGCTGAGGAACTCAAAGCGATGCTCAGTCCCGCTGGCAAGCTAACGCCACTTGCGACCACCAATCGGCTCGAAGCGATGGATGTGGTGGTTAATCTACGTTCGATTGCACGACTGCTAGATCAGGAGCGCGACGCTGCAAGTCGAGAAGCGCTCGCCCCTGAGTTCAAGCTTCGTCACATCTCCGCCGAAGAGGCCAAGAAACTGCTCGAAGAATTCCTCGGCGTTGCCAACGAGAAAGCCGCACCGATGGGTCGTGAACTCATGCAAATGATGCAACGGATGGCGCAGCAAAACGGTGGAAAAATGCCGCCGCAAAAGAAAGAGCCAGAGATTTCAATCGTCGCCAATGTGCGTCAGAACTCGGTCTTAGTTCGCGCGCCGGTTGATCGCGTCGCCATTGCCGCTGAATTCATCAAACGAATCGACGTTCCTGGTCAAACGATCGCCTCGTTGTCGGATCCCAGCTCGCGTGTTGATGTGTTCCGACTGGTTTCACTGGACCCGGACAAACTGATCAGCATTGTGATGGACATGAATGTGCTGGAGCCCGGCACGCGGATTCAAACGGACAAAGACAACCAAGCTGTGATTGTTTCCGGTTCAATGGCCGATCGATTCATCGTGCGCTCATTGATCGAGCGACTTGACGGGGGCAAGCGACGTTTCGAAGTGTTGCAATTGCGACGGCTTGGTGCAGCTGAAGTTGCCGAGTCGATTTCATTTCTGATGGGCGATGATGCGGATGAGGATAACAACCCACCACGGCGGTATTACTACTTTGACAGCCGAAACGAAGAGAAGAAAGAGAAAGATAAATTTCGTGTTGCCGCCAACGTCCGGTATCGACAGGTCCTGCTGTGGGCCAATGAAAATGAAATGCAGGAGGTTCGCTCGCTGCTGATTAAACTTGGGGAATTGCCGCCGCCCGGTGGCAGCGAAGAACGCATGCGGATCATCGAGGCATCGGCAACACCCGAGACGCTGCAATACCTTCGCCGCATCAAACAGCAATGGGAACGCATGTCTTCAAACGAATTGAAGCTGCCCAGCGAATCCGACTTCAACGCGATGCCTCTGAACGAAATCGAATCTTATCCCGAAACCGATTCGGACGACGCATCACAGCTGGATCCGCTGCAAGATGAACCGAACGAACGGTCGTCCCCGGCGACCAAATCTGAGATGACGCAGTTTGACAGACCGAATCTCGATTCATCCGCTCCCAACGCGTCTCCCTGGACTCAAATCGGTGAGCAATCGCTTGTACGCACACAAGTCGGTGATTCGGATGTGCCGGTCACCAAACGCAGTGCCGCACCAAAGCCGGCAATCGAAATTTCAGTCGACGCAAGCGGCAACCTGATTCTACGCAGTGATGATACAGCAGCTCTGGATCGTCTCGAAGGCTTGATGAGCGATTTCAGTCCACCACGTCGTGCTTACGAGGTGTTTGAAGTCAAACATGCTTCGGTCGTCTTGATCGCGTTTGATCTGCAGGATTACTTCCAGCAAGATGACGACGAGGACGATGATTCCGACGACGTCTACCGATGGATTTTCGGACACAGCACTCAAGACGACGACGAGCCGTCAGGGCTGAGTCGCGTCGGCGAGCTTAAGTTCTTGCCCAACTCTGACACGGGCACGTTAGTCGTCACCGGTGCGACTCGATCGCAACTCCGCACTATCGGCGACTTAATTAAGCTGTGGGATGTGCCCGAGCCGGTCAATCCGCGTAGCAGCCGCTTCACCAAGCTCGTGCCAGTGCAGTATGGTCGCGCCGAAAAAATTGCCGAAACGATCAAGGATGCGTACCGGGATTTGCTCAGCAGCAATGACCGTGTCTTTCAGTCCGCCGATCCAAATCGCGAACGATCCAACCGCTCGGTAGGAAGTGGCTTTGAAGAGGCGGGCGGCGATCAAAATGGCGGAGAAAGCGACTTTGCATTCAACGGCAAACTTTCACTGGGTGTCGATGAAGTCGGCAACACGCTACTGGTCAGTGCGCAGGGCGAATCGCTGCTTGATTTGATTATTGCGATGATCGAGAAACTTGACGAAGCGGCTCGACCCGGCGGTGACATCGAAGTGCTGCCGATGACCAAGGGGCTTTCTTCAGAAGCCATCCGACGCGCCATCATCGCTGTCGGTGGCGGTGACGTCACGAACGGCAGACGGCAATCGACCGCGGGGCGTTCTGGCGTCGGACAATCCCAGGCACTGCCATCCAAACCACAATCGGCTCGAGATTGATCGCTCGCCGCGTCCGCCGAGACAATCATCACGCTGGCAAACATCGGCTGGCGAATCGTTGGGCTACCTTCGTCACACATCACGCCGGAGCGATCGTTCTAACTTGGTTAGCGATTGCTGTGTTGGCGCGTCTATTATCGCCAACGTGGACGTCGGTGGCGCTCGATGGCGATTTTCAATACCTGCCCGCCAATCAACCCAGCGTGGCAGGCAATCGACTGCTCGATCAAGCGCTCGGTTCCAAACGATCACGAAGCCAGATGGTTGTGGTCTTATCTCGGATCGAGGCAACTCAACCCGAAAATGGGCTCCCTCAAAGCGAGAGCCAAGCTCAACCTGACACCGCCGATGTTGATTCGTTGGTCGGCTTGGACCTGCTGCGACGACTCTATCATCGCTTGGGTGAGATCAGCGTGCGTCGGGCAATGGCGACAACCGACAACGACCGTCAGCCATCACGATGGACCGAAATTGCGGTGGATGCCTTTGACCAAGCCATCGCGTTGGATGATGAGTTTTATGAG
>JBCCJB010000332.1:0-4926 GCA_039028015.1 Planctomycetota bacterium | reverse complement strand
GGGGGAATCGGTTCAGGCACGAACCAACGGTAATGGTGAATTCAGGTTTATTGGCATTCGGCCCGGTGTCTACGCATTGTCCGCCGCTGCCATGTCAGGGGGTAGAACGTGCATCGCACAACATGCGGCGATATTGTTGGCTGCCGCGGACAATGCGTAGACACCGGGCCGAATGCCAATAAACCTGAATTCACCATTACCGTTGGTTCGTGCCTGAACCGATTCCCCCAAACCGTTGACCATCACTAGGTCGGCGTTGGCGATCAATTCGATCACGCCATTCATTGACGGAAGCACGAGGCGACCGCTCAATTCTCCCGGAACTTCGGGGAGTACCCACTGAGGGACGGTCAGCTGATCGTTGAGCTTGATTCCCGCTGGCTGGGCCATCGCGATGCTGGCCGCCATGGAAAATACGATTGTCGCAGCTAAGACGTGAGCTTTACGCGAAAGACGAAGGAAGTGACGTACGGATGCATTCATACCAAGCAGCCTAACCAAAGATGAGACGTTGGCGTGTTGTCACACGCCGTTGCGAAAGTCCCGTGACATATTCTTGCGATCAATTCTCATCGATAGTAGGTAGAGCAAGGCATGGGTTCAAGGCTCAGCAAGCGAAGAAACCGTGAATTCATGACGCACAACCCATTTGCTGTTACAACTCAATTGCAATCACGCCAGAGCGTTTTTGCCGAGCATGCTCAACTGCGGCGTCGAAGTTTCCTTTATCGGGTCATCGATGTTCATCGTCCTTTCGAAGCAACGATGGTGTATTCCGGTTGGTGGTTTCGTCAGACCGTCCGCTTGGGTGGTGAAATCGTCTGGTTTCAGATTAGCTGGATGACGATTCGGCCGCGGTTTGAGTTTCGGCTTCCCGATGCGATCCAAATCGAACCAGGTTGGTCTGACATTGACGACGGCGATCTGAGGCGAGTCCGATTTGAAATTCAGTTTTCGCGGGGCCTGCGCATCCGACGGCTGCAAATTTGGCTGTCTCAGCGACTTCTCTTCGATGAGATCAACTGACAGCATTTATCGATACCGATTGGACTGGCGAGGAAATTTGGAGCGGTTGTATTCAATTTTCCTGTATGCAACGCCGATACCGATACTGGCTTTGAGACGCTCGCGATCCATATTTGTTTTGGTCGAGCGACGACGGACCTGATGAGGCTCGATGATGCTCCTATGGACCTACAAACTGTTCGCCAGCATTCGGAAAGTCATTGCCGGGCGACGCTACCCTTCCCAGCTCGCCTGGGCGGTTGCCCTGGGATTGTTGCTAGGTTTGCTGCCGCACGGCAATCTTGTTGCCGCTGCTGTGCTGTTGCTTGTCGTCGCCGTTCGTGTCAATCACGCCATGGCTGGGTTGACCACAATTGCCGTGACGCTGGTGGCACCCAAGTTGGACCCGGTGTTTCACGCCGTCGGTCAGCGGATTCTCACCCAGCCCGAGGTTGTTGATCGGCTGTCGAATATTTGGGATCGACCGCTGATTGCTTGGACCGATTTGAACAACACGGTGGTGATGGGCAGTTTTACGGTGGGATTGGCCTCCATGCCCTTTGCGGTGCTGTTGACTTACCCCGTTTTTAAACTTAGCGCCAAGGGTCTGATCGAGAAAGATCGGCGAGAGGCTGAAGAGCAACAAAGGCGGCAGCAGCGGCTCGAGTCCAATCGTGTCCAGCGGCAACGTGACCGTCAAACCATTTCGGCTGAAGCCCAACACCCACCAGTCAACGTCGCCACATCAGGACGTGTCTTTGACATTCGTCGATTGGATGTGCCGTCGACCAACCCGGTGCCGAGTCCAGCGAGAACCCGCGTCGAAATTAAGCCCGCGACATCGCGGGAGCGATTCAGCAACTCGACAGAATTAGTGACGTCGACGACTGACGCTGGTTCGGTAGCGGACGCCAACGTGGCGGACCTTGCAAGCTCGTCAGTCGCTGCGGCTGTGGCAGAGTCAGCGACCAAACATGCTTCACCCACGAATCCGTCGACGGCGTCCACCACCGAGTCTGCAAGCAACGAGCAACCTCAAGACGACCAACAGAAAATTGACGAAGCACTTCGGTATCTGCTGCGGCAGTTGCGAGATTCCAACGAGAAGGAAGTGGCATGATCCGCTGGAGATTCTTATTCACGCGACTCGTTGTCGTCGCATCAATCGTGATGTTGCTGTGCTTGGGCATGGGGCCGCTGACCCAGTACGTCACCATTGCTGGCTTGCAGTCGGCGACGGGTGCCAAAGCTGACATCCGACGAACGCGAGTCGGATTCTTTCCACCGAGTGTTCAGTTCAAGAACGTGTCCATTGCCGACCCGCGTGACGACAAAGAGTTTCGCGATGCCTTGACCGCCGAGTCGGTACAGTTGGTGATTGATGGCGATGCCCTATTGCGTCGTCGCTGGGTTGTCGATCGCGCCCGTGTCACGGGGCTCGAAGTGGGAACCCATCGCGACACGTCAGGCCATCTCGAAACGCAGCCGAGCACGAAGAACGCCGGCACCTCACAGCTTGCTCGCTGGTTGTCCGCTGCCGGAAATGACTTGGCCGACCGCGCTGAGTCACTCGGCCAGAATTTGCAGACCGTTCAAGCCGGCAAAGACATTCGTCAAGAATGGGAAAACGAGTATGAACGACTGCTTGCTGAGGTAACCGGCCTGGAACAACGGGTCCGTGACATTCGTGATCGTGCCCAAGGGATCGACAATCCGCTCCGCGATTGGCCTGAGCTAGAACGCACGCTCGAAGAAGCTCGTGCCGTCCGCGAAACTTTACTGGCACTGCGTCGCACCATCGATGAGTTACCCGAACAAATGCAGACGGACCTTGCACGTTTGGAGCAAGCGCGGCAGGCCGACCTAGCCACGCTCGATCAGTTTGTCCCCGGTGATCTTGAAGACTCAAAGAACTTTGGCGTCGACTTGGTGAGTGGCGAGGTCCGCCGGCAACTCGAACGATTGCGTTCGTACGTTGACAACAGTCGGACACTCGCCAATTACACCGTCGTCGCTCCCGAATCGATCCGCATTCGCGGTGAAGACTACGATTTCTTGGGTGATGCACGGCGGCCCGGTATCCTGATTCGCCAGTGCGAATTGTCCGGACTGCTGCGGGCGAGCGGCAAGACGTACACGCTGACCGGGATCATGGAAAACATGACTCCGGAAACACAGCGATTGCGTCAGCCGACAACGGCACGACTGAAGTTGGAGGGTCCCGAAACAGTGTTGGTCGATTACGTTCGGGATCGACGCAACACGTCGGTCGATCGGCTCACGCTGCATTGGCCGGAAATGCGAGCGGAGTCGATTCGTGTCTCCGGAGGTGATCAGATCGACGTCGCGATTGCCGGTGGCCGACGCGAATTATGGGTTCAGTTGGACACGCGTGGCGGTGAGGGAGCACATTCGGACGAGGAGTATTTGTCCGGCCGTTTGGTCAGCAAGCAAGTCGGTGTGGCAATGCGAGTTGACCTCCACGGCACATTGGCACAAACCGATTTTGCCGTGGCCATCAACGAGTCGCTGGCGGATGTTGATCGCGTGGAGGTGGACGCTGCATTCGAAGGCACCTGGGACGACCTGCGACTGCGACTGAACACCAATGTGGGTGACAGCTTCGTTGATGCGGCCCGCAGCGCCGTTGGACAACAGATCGCATCGAGTCAAAAACACTTGAGCGACAAGATCAATACGGCTCATCGGGAACAGATGCTTGTCTTGCGTGAGTGGATGACGAAGCAGCAAACCGAGGTGCAAAATCTGATTGCAAAGACCGACGCGGAAATCGAAGCGATGAGCCAGAAAGTGCTCGCCGAGGTGGGCGGTGCAGACAAGTACCTCGGCAAATTACGCACGTCGTTTGGCAAGTCCTTGCGTTAAATCGCATCCACTTGTGGGGCGTGGCGGCATTCCCGACACTGCCACGCATGGACCGACCGAATGACGACTTTGCTTGCGTGGCAAAGGACCTACTGCCCTACACCAGCCAGCAGCTGCCCATTTCGGTCGATGGTCGCACGTGGATGATGCGATATCTCGATGAGGGTCCTTCGTCAGGTGACGACGCGACCAATGCTTCAGCGGCACCCGTTCCCAAAGCAACGCTGTTGTGTGTTCATGGCAATCCGACTTGGAGTTTTACGTTCCGATCGATCGTTGCCAGATTCTCGGAGTCATATCGTGTGATCGCGGTGGATCACCTCGGTTGCGGACGAAGCGATAAACCGACGCAACGCGAATTTGCTTACACCATGGCAGCCCATCGGGACAATTTGCGAATGCTCGTTGAAACACTCGATCTCAATCGAGTTGTTTTGATTGCGCATGATTGGGGTGGCGCGATCGGGTTATCGGCGATGACGCAGTGTCTGCACCGTGTGGCGGGTTTGGTTCTGCTTAACACGGCCGCTTTTCCACCGCCCTACATGCCCTGGCGGATTGCAGCTTGTCGTTGGCCCTTGGTTGGTCGTCCCGCGGTTCGCGGACTGAACTGCTTTGCCGTGGCAGCACTGCGTATGGCCATGGCTCGAACGAAGCTCTCCCGAGAAGCCGCTCGAGGCCTGCTCGCACCTTACAATAGCTGGCGAAATCGCGTTGCGATTGATGCGTTTGTGCGAGACATACCGCTCACCGATGACCATCCCACAATGGCGACTTTGCGTGAATTGGAAGCCGCTCTTCCTCGATGGTCGAAACTACCGATCGAATTGATTTGGGGCATGAAGGACTGGTGTTTTCGCCCCGAATGCTTGCAACGATTTGAAGCGGTCTGGCCTCACGCGATCGTGCATCGATTGCCAACCACAGGTCACTACGTGATGGAAGATTCCCCCGATGAGACGCTTGACCGAATTGGCGATTACTTGACGAATCATGTTGCCTGATGGCTGATCCACTCGAGTTGATCGCCAGCGC
>JBCCJB010000331.1:0-4932 GCA_039028015.1 Planctomycetota bacterium | reverse complement strand
GGAAAATCCGTTTCGCGTGCGAGCCTATCAAAACGGTGCCAAAGCGATCGCCGATCTTGAAGAACCGGTCGCCGATATCATTGACGATCCTGAACGAGATTTGGCGAAGGTACCCGGCATAGGAAAAACACTCGCTGAGAAAACGCAAACCCTCGTCAGCACGGGAAGCTTGCCACAGTTGGAATCACTTCGTGAGAAAGTGCCGGAGATTGTGATTCAAATGGCTGGCATTCCCGGGTTGGGTGCAAAGAAGGCCGTTCGACTGCACGAAGAATTAGGGATCGCTTCGCTGGATGATTTGGCTGCCGCTTGCCGCGAAGGTCGTATCGCGTCGCTCAAGGGATTCGGCAAGAAAAGCGAATCAACGATCTTGGACGGTTTGGCAATCGCTAAAGCCGCGGCGGAGCGGATCTATTGGGCCAAGGCCGATGATTTGGTTGCCGATATCGAAGCCCACATGCGTGCCTGCGATGCCATCGAAAAAATGCAATGGGCGGGAAGCTACCGACGTGGTCGCGAGACGGTTGGCGACCTGGACTTGTTGGCCGTTGCGAGCGATCGTGACAAGGTGATGGATCATTTTGCCAACTATCCCGGTCACGCCAGCACCATTGCTCGAGGCGACACCAAGATGTCAATTCGTGTCAGCGTTGCTGCGGGAGGACAACCCTCAAGTGGCGACACGGGCGCTTTTCAGGTTGACTTGAGACTTGTTGCTGGCGATCAGTTTGGTGCCGCGCTGCAATATTTCACCGGCAGTCAAGCTCATAACATTCACGTGCGCCGGATCGCCGGTGAGAACGGGTTGAAGGTCAACGAGTACGGCGTGTTCCGCGTCGATGACGACACACGAGTGGCAGGCACAACCGAAGCGGATGTGTACGCGGCAATCGGTTTGCCCGTGGTGCCACCGGAACTACGCGAAGATCGACTCGAGTTCAAAGCGATTGATCAGGGTTCGTTGCCGGATTTGATCACCACCGACGACATCGTGGGCGACTTGCACATGCACACGTCTGCAACCGATGGCCAGAATACGATTCGAGAAATGGCCGACGCGGCCATCGAGCGAGGCTTGCAATACATCGCCATCACCGATCACAGCCAACGCGTGAGTATGGCCGGTGGCCTAACGCCCGAAAAACTTCGTCAGCAGTGGAAACTGATCGATGAGATCCGTCCGGAGTACGAGGGTCGGCTGATAATTCTGAAAGGAATTGAGTGCGACATTCTGGAATCCGGCGGAATGGATTTGCCCGATGATGTTCTTGCGGAAGGCGACTGGATCCTTGCCAGCGTCCACTACGGACAGAAACAACCTCGCGATCAAATCACCGATCGGATTCTGGGTGCCATTGAAAATCCGCACGTCGACTGCATTGCCCACCCGACCGGACGTTTGATCAATAGACGTGACCCCTATGACGTTGATTTGGATCAAGTCATGAAAGCCGCTGCGACGACGGGCACCAAGCTCGAACTCAATGCCAATCCAGCTCGCTTGGACCTCAACGATCATCATCTTTCGATGGCCCGACGACATGGCATCGATTTGGTGATCAACACCGATGCTCATAGCACATCGGGTTTGAAGGTGATGCGTTTCGGCATCCTGCAAGCCCGTCGTGCGGGATTGCGAGCAAAAGACGTCATTAATACACAGCCATGGCCAAACGCTTAGCGATCTTAAGCGATCGGCGTTTTCGAAGCTTCACCCGCAATCTCTCGGACATATTGCGGGACAGCATAACCCGGCAAACGTTCACGCAATTTCGCGACCAATGCCAAACCGGTGTCCTCGGCAACTTCGAAGTGAGCCGCACCATGGACGCGATCCAGTTGATGCAAGTAGTACGGCATGACCTGAGCGTTGATCAATCGTGTGCTGAGCTCGGCCAAGGTATCCACGTTGTCATTGATGCCACGCAAAAGCACCGACTGGTTCAGCACGGGGAATCCGGCTTTGACCAGCGACGACAACGCTTTCAACGTCGTTTCGTCAAGTTCCGCGGGATGATTGATGTGCACCACCCACCAGACTGACAATCGACTGCGCTGGAGACGATGAATCAAACTCCGCGTGATGCGCGATGGCAAAACAATCGGAATCCGTGAGTGAATTCGCAATCGGCTCACGTGGTCGACACTCTCGATTTTGGTCAACAACTTCGCCATCGCGTGATCAGTGAGCGTCAGCGGATCGCCACCGGACAAAATCACTTCGTCGATGCTCGAATCGGCCGCAACCGCCTCAACAGCATCGCGATACTTGTGACTTCGATCACTGGTTTCGATATAGGGGTAATCGCGCCGAAAGCAATACCGGCAGTGAACGGCGCAAGCACCCGTTGTGATGATCAGCGCTCGACCGGCGTATTTGTGCAGCAGACCCGGTGCGACTCGAGCCGCATCGTCGCCAACGGGATTGGATGTGAAACCCTCGACGTGATCGGATTCTGCGGCATCGGGCAACATTTGTTTGAGCAGCGGGTCATCCGGATCCTGCTTGCGCATCCGCCCGGCAAACTCACGGGTGACCAAAACCCGAAAGTCCGTTTCCGGAGCTTGATCAACCGGCAGACCCACAAACTGGAGCAACTCGTTCCGGCTGCGAATCGCGTTGTGTAGCGATCGTTGCCACGTCGGCCTCTCTCGGTGGACTTTCGCCGAAGCGTGGGGCCGGTCGCCGCTAAGACGCGCGATTGTTAAACTGCCGCCAGTTTCCTGTTTCACCGATTCTCATCCATTCGGAAGTGGAGCCCCCGTGGCAACGTACAACACCAGCGATTTTCGCAAAGGCCTGAAAGTTCAAATCGATGGCGAGCCATATTTGATGACGGAAATGAATTTCGTCAAACCGGGTAAGGGCAACGCACTGTATAAGTGCAAGATGAAAAATCTGATCCGCGGCACCACGCTCGATCGCACCTATAAAGGCGGCGACTCGCTCGAAGCGGCCGACGTTGAAACCACTTCGGTGCAGTTTCTGTATCGTCAGGGCGAAGATTATGTCTTTATGGACGGCACCACCTTTGACCAGTACGAAGTCACTGCGGACGTTGCCGGTGACATTTGGAAGTACCTCAAGGATGGCACCGAATGCACGATGACGCTCTACAACGGCAATGCCATCATTGTGGAACCGCCGCAGCATGTGGCGCTTGAAGTGACCGAATGTGGTCCGGGCACCAAAGGAGACACGGCGACCAACGTGACGAAGCCCGCCAAGGTCGAAACGGGTGCGGAGTTCAACGTGCCCGGGTTCATCAAAGAAGGCAACATCATCAAGATTGATTCCCGCACAGGTGATTACGTCGAACGCGTGAGCAATTAGCGCTTCGCTTTTAAGTGTTAGCTTCCTGTGTTGACCTGATTCCGGCTGACCGAGTGAAGGCGTATCGCTAACAGCTAAAAGCTTCAAGAAATGAATACGCTATTCCTCCCCGAACTTCGCGAAATGCTGCAGCTGGGGCTGGACGGCGACCTGCGAGAATTCTGCATCACGCTTAATCCGGGCCGCACGGCCGAATTCATGGAAGGCCTCGATGATCACGAGGCCTGGCAGGTCTTGCAGCATGCCGATGTGGATCGTCGTGCCGAGATCTTCAGCTACTTTGAAGAGCCACGTCAGGTCGCGATGCTGCAAACGCAGCTTCCCGAACAGGCGGCGGAATTATTGCAGCAGATTCCGGCTGATGATCGCGTTGATCTGATTCATGAATTGGCATCCGATGCGGTCGATGCCATCTTGCCGCTCTTGCCGATTGTTGATCGACGCAATATCGAGCGGCTTCGGTCTTATCCCGAGGGCACCGCGGGATCGTTGATGACCACGCAGGTCGCCAAACTCGCCGAACGATTGACGGTCCACGAGGCACTTGAAGAACTTGGCCGACAAGCGAGCGACCTTGAAACGATCTATTACCTCTATGTAGTCGACGACAACAACCTGCTGCGTGGCATCGTTTCGACCCGACAGTTGGTCAGCTCGCTCAATCATCCGTCGCGGACGCTTGGCGAAATGATGGAAACCGATGTCGTTGTGGCGATTAGCGGCGAAGACCAAGAATCGGTCGCCACCAAGGTCGAGCGGTTCAACTTATTGGCGATTCCTGTCATCGATTCGGGACGTCAAATGCTGGGCATCATCACCCACGATGATGTGATTGATGTCGTCAGGGAGGAACTCACTGAGGATGCTCAACGCATCGCGGCGGTGGAGCCACTGGAGCGAGATTTTCTGCGCATCGGCTTGTTGAGCTTGTCCTACAAGCGAGGACTCTGGTTGACCATTTTGTTCTTCGCGGCGTTGCTAACCGCATTTGCCTTGCGTCACTACGAAGATGAACTGGCACAGTACGCTTGGCTCGTTTGGTTCATCCCGTTGATCATTAGTGCTGGTGGCAATTCAGGCAGCCAGTCCGCAACACTCGTGATCACCGCAATGACCGGCGGTGAAGTCAAGTACGCGGACTTTCCCGCCGTCCTGCGTCGCGAACTGTTGGTCTCGATGATGTTGGGCGGCTTTCTGGCCTCGATCGGTTTTGGTGTCGCGTTGTTCATCGCACCAAGCATCCGCGATGCACTGGTGATTCCATTGACATTAATTTCCGTCATAGTCGGTGGTTGCCTATGCGGAGTCAGTCTCCCGGTGTTGTTCAAAAAGATCGGACTGGATCCCGCCATGATGAGCAATCCATTTGTCGCCGGCATCGTCGACATTTTGGGCATCGTGATTTACATCAATGTTGCACGACTGCTGTTATCGTCCTCGGCATCAGCGATCGCGTTGTAGGTGGGATACCAAAGGCAATCACGATGACAGAAACCTCACCGGGGAAACGGGATAATCGCAAACCGATTGATTGCTGGAACGGTCAAACGATCCCGCCTGGCGAATCACGCGATGTGAAGCTCACCGTCAGTGAAAGC
>JBCCJB010000330.1:0-4953 GCA_039028015.1 Planctomycetota bacterium | reverse complement strand
CCGCCGCCACCACCGCCCCCCCATCCGGCGGGAGCGTCGGGTTCTGCCGGTCTCTCGAGCGAGCCCGGCTGGGCACCGGCGCCCATTCCCGCCCCTCCCAGCGAGAGCTGGTCGGTACCGCAGGGTCACGTCCCGCACTCCATGCCGCACGCCCCTCACCCCGCCCCCCACCCGGGCTCCCAAGAGGGGTGGTTCGACCCGCGGGCGACGGGGGGGCAAATGCCGGCGACACAAGACCTCGAGAATCTCCTCCGGCAGATGCCCGAACCGGAGCGTCACACGGGCGCGCTCATCGCGGTGGTGGTCCTGCTCATCGTGGCCGTCGCGGCGCTGATCTGGGCCCTCACGCTCTGAGCCCCTGACGGGGCGGGATCATCAGCCCAGGGTAGCCCGCAGCGCATCGACCACCGCGTGCGAGCGCGTGCGGCCTCTGTCGTCGTCGTCGTCGGCGATGAGCGCGTCGGCCACCTCGGCCAGCGTTGCCTCCAGCGTCGCGCGCAAGGCCTCGTCTCCCAGGTGGTCGTCGCCGCGGGCAGCGGCCGCGGCGCCGGCGAGCGTGGCCCGCACGATGGGCAGCAGGCGCAGGTGGTCGAGGCCTCCCCCCAGGTCGAGGCGGGCTGCTTCGGCGGTGAGCGCGGCGACTTCGATTGAAAAATCCTTTTTTCTCGTCGCGTTTGGCGATTCCGGCACGATCCATCAGCGAACTCTTCATGACCTCTTCCAAATAATCATCGTCCGCCGGTGGTGGACCAAAGGCGCCCAACAATTGCGGGTCATACTCGAGGACGTATTGATGGCGAGCAATAGCGATTTTGCACTTCGGATCGGCCCGTTTTCGCATGATCGGACGATTGTCTACCTTAGTGCCGTTGCGACTGTTCAAATCGCGAATGAACCAATAGCCATGTTCCAGTGTCATCCGGCAATGCTGACCCGAAATGTTATTGAAATCGAGACAGATGTCGCATTGACGACGACGACCGATCAGCAGTTTGTCTTTGATCAATGGGATTGGGTCGCCACCGCCAATGGGTGTCAGCTGGCCGAACGCTCCAGCGAATTCGGGCGCGTCTTCCAAACTCATGGGAAACCTTTGCAATGTCTAACGGGAGAGCGAACGCTACTAGGATTTTATCCACAGGGGGGTCAGTCGGCCAGCAAAGTTCTTTCCACAAACGCGACTGGCAAATCGGAATCACGCAATGTCGGTCGTGTAAAACCGGTTGTAGGCAATAGTTGGCTGTCACTTTTCTGCTTGGAAAGAGTTTATGGACACTGCTGATCCGTCGGTGCTGTCTCAGCCGCCCACTCGCACGCCGCCGAGTCGCCGCCGACTGAATCATCAGCCGTTGGATCGGCTTGCGTGGATCGATGGGGGTTTGCCTTTCAATGCGTTTGGCAAAGCGTTGCGTCGTCGATATGGCGGTCGAATTCAGCGAGTCAGCATCGACGCTGGATTCTCCTGTCCCAACGTGGATGGCTCGGTGACAACGGGAGGCTGCAACTTTTGCGACAACCGATCGTTCAGTCCTTCGCGACGCGTTCGACTTAAGCGAGTCGCTGAGCAGCTCAGTTCCGGAATCCGAACGGTGTCCAAACGGTATAACCGCGTTGCTGGGTTCATCGCGTACTTTCAGCCCGCCACAAACACCTACGCGCCGATCGATCAACTGGAAGAGATCTACCGCTTGGCATTGTCGGCTGATCCGCGGATTGTTGGCCTCGCGATTGGAACTCGGCCAGACTGTGTTCCCAATTCGGTGTTGGATCTTTTGGAGTCGCTCGCGACCGAGTTCGATGTGTCATTGGAACTTGGAATGCAATCGATTCACGATCAAACGTTGGCCTGGATGAATCGAGCGCACCGGCATGATGACATGATCAACGCAGTCGAACGTGCCCGGCGTCGGGGCTTCGAAACCTGCGCGCACGTCATTCTGGGATGTCCCGATGAGTCTCATCGCGACATGATGTCGACCGCCGATGAGGTGGCTCGCTTAGGCATCGACGCCATCAAACTCCACAATCTTTACTGCGTTCGAGGAACCCCGTTGGCGGACGACGTGCTGTCCGGCCGAATTCAGATGATGGAGCGTGAACCGTACATCAAAACCGTGGTCGATTTCTTGCAACGAATTCCACCTCAGGTCATCGTGGAACGCATCAGCGGTGACGCGCCGCCGGATTTCTTGATTGCACCAAAGTGGTGTGCCGAAAAGTCAGCGATTCGTATTGAGATCGAAGCCGAGTTTGATCGTCGTGGGGCACGACAGGGTGACCAATTTCAGCCGCCCTCGATTCCTCCTGACCAACGGCCTAGACCAAATGATCGCACGCCGTCGTCGATACTCGCCAAAATTGATTCCCAACGGCGACTTCCCGTGCTGAGATTGCAGTGAGGGGCTAAGACTCACGCAAGGTCGTCATTGCCGAACAAGGCTCGATGGGATCAGGGTCGCAAACTGAGCGCCGGCATAACATGCTCGCTGGTAATACTCTTTTTCGCTGTGGGCTAACCCAACTGTGGCCGCGCAATCTTTGGCTCGCACTGGCAAAGATGACCCGTCGGCTCGGGGAGCAAATCGAACCGGACCGGAATAACCCAAGGCCGTTGAGTCACGAACCCGAGTTACCAACCAATAGTTCTTGAGCAAAAAATCGCGGTGGTTATACAGCATGACCAGCGAATCCATGTTCTGAACCGCCAGGGAAAGACGACCGCCGCGTCGAAGCGAATTCGATTGCATTGCGGGAGCAAGGAATCCCACATCGAAACCCGCATCAACGACCGGTTGTCCGGGTAATGTCCGACCTTTCAAGCAACCACCGGCTAAGGTGTGCAAGCCTCCCGAAACAACGCGAGCCCCGAAGCTGAATCCGATCAGCGCGGTTGATTGCTGCAGGTGAGCGTGATGCCGCAGCAACCAGCCGAGATACAAACCTTGCGTATCGGATTGGTCCGCTTTGATGCGGGCGTCTCCAATGATGAATTTCTCTTTGTCGCTTGGCCAACTCCAGATCACCCAGTCGATCGGAATGGCTGACTGACACTTGCGAGATAGCTCGCGATACACTTCCAGTCCGCGGCTGATGGCACGGTCAGCTTCACGGCGATTGCCATGCACATAAACAATTCGCGGCCGTGATGGGTCCATCGTGGCCAGATAGTCATCCAGCGTTGCGCGTCGCTTCGACCCGCAGCGATCAAGCCGGTAAATTCGCAGGTCAACATGGTTGAGGTTGGCACGGCACGCACTCCGCGTCAAATGCCGCGTGCTTATCAACCAGAGACGATCGCCGGGAACGGAAGTCGACAAAGATCTGGACCTTCCCGGACGCATCGGCATGGCGTCGCCGATGGCGGAGTCACCTGTCAACGTTTGTCGATCCGCGTCGGATTCATCTGCCTCTTCTGAATCCGATTCCTCCGGCGCAACGAGTTGTAAATCATCAAGATCCGCCGGAGACTTCAACCAGTTTTGAGTTGCGTCGCTGCGAAGTGGGATGGAGCGTGTGGCAATCAGCGAACGCTCGCGATCTTCATTGTCAATTAAAAGTGTTGAATCAGAATCGATTTGTGCGTCAGATTTGGCCCAAATCGAAGAAGCGGTGCCAACCAACAGAAGTGATGCGGTGAACGTCGCACGGAGCGGGCTACAGCGCAGACGTGAATCGCGAATTGTCCTCGCACAAAACCAACCACGTGATGGTTTCGAAGACGAGGCTACCGATGCCTGTCTTTCGACGATGTTTGGCTGCTGATTGAAAAAAGGCTTCATTGCCGTAACGACTCTGGCCGCGATGATTTCAATAAGGGCGTGTGTGACAAGAGTGAGTTCGTTTCTGATCCAAGACGTCCGCATGGTCGGTCACCGGCGGAATGGACCAGGTACGTTTCTCTCGCTTCAACATGTTGCCATTTGGCATCGTTTGTTTCCTTGCCAACCAAGTGTTGCCGAAAAAAAACGTTGTTGCGTTTGCACAACGCTCAAAGCGACCTAGTTTTTGACGGTCCCCCATCGGAGACCGCCAATTACGCCCGCTTTGATGGCCAAGGAAAATCTAATGATGGTTCGCAATATCACACTCGTAACGTTTGCCACGCTCAGTTTAATGACGACGGGTTGCACCGGAATGCGGACATGTTTGTTTGGACGTGGTGCCCGATGTGGCCTTTGCAGTCGTTTGGGCGCGGTCGGCAATTCGATCAATCCATTTTCAAAAGGGTCTTGCTTACGTGGTCCCGCTGTCGCCCCGCCGTGCGGAACGCCCTACGCACCTGTCGCACCGCCGTACTATGGTCCCCAGGTCTCCGCACCGATTTACGGTAACCCGGTGCATGAGCCCGCTTACGTTGGTGGTCCATCATGCTGCGGCCCCACTGTGGCGGCTGGCGATATCGGCTGCCAGAGTTGTGGTGGTGGGTATGCGGTCGGGATGGGAATCGACTCTGGCTGTTCGTCCTGCAATCAGGGCGTTGTCTATCAGGGTGGCGACCCGTACTTGCAGAGCGGAACCATCATCGGACCCGGGTATGGCGGCGCATCGATGGGTGGCATGCCGTACATGGGTGATTCGATTTATCAGGGCGACAATTTTCAACCACGCAGTTATCAGTCGCGAAAAGTTGATTCGCAGGGGGATACGATCATCAGTGAGGATCCGCTGCCACCGGGGGCTCAACTGGTCAATTAGTCCAACGGGTCATTCGACTCAGCTGGTTAACTAAACTGCGGACATACTCGGAACGGGATTTGTCGCCGTCATGATTCGTCGCAGGCAGTTCATTCGTACCGGCATCACTGCTGGTCTAGCGTTTCAAGTCTCTCGAGCCGCCGATGCCGACGACCCCGATCCGATTTCATCGAATCCGGATGACGCGGCACCATCGTTTGCTGATGGGGCCACGAGTCGTTGGAGGTTCGGATTTCGTTTGCAGACGCCCGCAACCAT
>JBCCJB010000329.1:0-4975 GCA_039028015.1 Planctomycetota bacterium | reverse complement strand
GTCGGGCTCAGGTGCAATAAATTGTTTTCGTTAATTTCGACTCTGTCATATTGGCAATCAAACGTGTGCCACAGTCACAACGCGGCGGCCAAGTCATCGGCGGATATTCCCGCCGCTTCCAATCCCGACCGCAACTTCGATCGTGCGTCATGAACCATTTTGTACACGCTATTTCGATTGGAGCCACTCTTTTCCGCAATCACTTCAACGGGCAATCCGCCCAGCGACGCGCGAATGACAAAACGCTGCTTTTCCGTCAGAACACTGTCAATGAGACCCTGTAGCGTTTGAACCATCGACTGGCGATCCATCGCCGAATCGGCTGACTCAGACTGATCGACTGCGATTTCGATTTTGGTGGCGTCGTCACCCTGAAAGGCTTCCATCGACACATCCTGGTAGTGTTTCCGACGCATTTCGCTGATTCCGATCCGAGTGGCAATCGTCATCGCCCAGGTTGTGAATCGAGACCGACCGGCAAATTGGTCCAACGAATCCAGGATTTTCAACAACGCGTCTTGCACAACGTCCTCCGCTTGTAATCCGCCGCCATATCGTGACGACATCGGACCGGACAAACCACGCAACAGAATCTCTCGCAACTCAGCGATTGCCGCGTCTCGCGTCACATCGTCCGCACGCAGGCGTGCGATCCATGGATCGATCTGGCATTGATCAGCATTGGTGGTGGAACCCGAATCCGAAACACTCATCAGGGGTGTCACTTTCGAAAAAAGAGCGACATGGTTGATTAGACGATCGACCCGCCGCGACTCTTACCTAAAAAACTGAAAAAGTTCGAAACCGGCAGCGGCTTCCTTCAAAATGAGGTTCGAATTGCCATGCCCGCCAGAGGCGGTCGTCCGGTTCTTACCGTGAGCGAGCTGATGTTATTTGCCAGCACAATCACTTCACCCTCCTGCGATGAAGTCGCGGGAGGGTCAGCCCAATGCCATCTACTTTTGGCAATTCGAGGAGCATCCTGTTGAGCGACATGGCGCTAGCCGTCGGTAACGCCGTAATACGCAACACTGAATCGGCGGCTAGCGCCGAGCCGTTCACAAAGTAGATGGCGTTGAGGGTCAGCCCGCGACAGCGTGGCTGAGGACGGCATTGCACTGAGCGGATTTGTGAAGTCGCCCTTCCCCGATATCTCGCTGACAACTCGATTTCGTCCCGCGCACGACAAGCTACAGGAAAGTAACGCCAACACCGGACGAACTCGTAGGAGCACGTCAATCAGCGGATAAAGTACGAATCTTGATATCACGCCAACGAACTTCGAAGGGCCCCGCATCTTTCTTGATGCTGTGCACTTGGAGTCCGATAAAACCTTCTTTTGACAATTCGGGATCGGAAACATCGGCGATTAATTGATCACCGATCCATGTTTGAATCCGCTCGCCCATGGCTCGAACACGAAACCGATTGAATTGACCATTCTGATAGGCGTCCTTAACCGGTTGCTCCTTCGTGATCCACCCTCGACCGGTTGCCTCGCCATAGATGTAGCCCGCTTCACCGGGTGATGCTTCGATTTCGACCTGCGGGCCGAAGACGCGTCCGCCCTTGGGTCGTGTTTGTGATCGAATCTGCACGCCGCTGTTCAAACCAGGGTCGACGTTGGCTTCAAACGTTAGTTCGAAATTCTTGTAGGTTTGATCCGTGCATAAAAACGAGTTGGGGCTACCAATCGCGGTCAGTCCGACGATGGCTCCACCTTCAACACGGTACGAGGCGGTGCCATTCTTTTGGGTCCAGCCTTTGAGCGACTTGCCATCAAACAACGACTTCCAACCATCCGCGTCGAGGTCCGGAATGGTGGTTCCAAGTGCGTCGCTAGTCGTCAGATTCGCGACGCTCGCTGGATCACCAACGGCGGGTGCGTCAGCGGGCAAAACTTGCGGATCGACAATGGGAAGCGTGACAGCGCCGATCGCCGCCCACTGAGTACCCCGTCGCAACGTAATCTGAAACGCGCGTCCATTCATCGCTTTGGCATCATGACCAAGCGTCGTATGAAAGACGCGGCCTTCACCAAAATGAATGGTCATCAAGATCGGTTCATGCTCACCAGTGCCCCGAGTCGCCGGGTTGCTGTACGCGGTGGCAAGCACATGCATGTTCTCAGCGGGGCCACGGAGCTTGCCATACAGTTCATCTTCGGTTTGCGAAAATGATCCGGGCAATCCAGCTGTGATCGGATGATCCGCGTCACGAACAACCATCACAAAGGGCGAACGTTTGCCATGCTGCCCGCCCGATCCCGGCGTGAGGTCGCGAGTGAATGTTTGTGTGTCCTCTTGCCAACGCACGTACGGTCCGTCTTTTTCATTGCGACCATTCCATCCGCCCAAACCAATCATGCGGTTGTACGCGTGCCATTTCGGGAATGAATTATCCGCCGCGTGAACGCTGACCATGCCACCGCCACCGGCGACATAGGCTTCAAACGCCTGCTTGGTGGCTTCCGGCCAAGGATCGCCGTTGTAGTTCAAGACAACCACGTCGTAGTCAGCAAAATTGGGCTCAAAACCATCCATTGGTGCTTTCTTGGCCGGTGACGTGATCACCGTGACGTCGCACAGCCCGCCCGATTCCAACGCGGCAACGATCAAAGGCGTCGTTTCTTGCCATTTGTGGTTGTTTTGACCATCGATCAAAAGAGCTGAGATCGGGCTCGTCGATCCCTGTTCGGTTTGCTCAGCGGTGCATGGATTTGAAATCAAACCCATTGACGTAACCACTGCGACAAAAGCTGAAACAACACATCGGCAACGCCAGTCAAATTGGTGGTCCGAAAAAGACAGAGTTCGAATCATCAGAGTCCTTCGTGAGATCATGTCGCGTGACGCACTTTTGAAATAGTTCAACGCCACTAATATAACCGCATCATGCAGCGAAATTGGCCAGGACTGAAGCCGGTTTCATTTGAATGATCAACTCACCCGAGACCAAGTCATGTTTGTTCCGCATATCGACACGATAAACAGTGCGGTTCGTTTTGCGTACGCCCACTCCGATCATATTGTCAGCTTAAAGGACGTCAGTTTGAGCCCCATTCCATTCCAGACCGTCGCCCGCGGGCCGTATCCCGCAACGCGACTCCGCCGCACCCGGGCAACCGAATGGTCGCGTCGCTTGGTTCGCGAAGCCAAGTTGAGCGTCGATGATTTGATTTGGCCGTTGTTCATCTTTGACGGCTCGGGCACACAAACGATCGAAAGCTTGCCGGGCGTGGTTCGCCATGGCACCGATGTGATCGTTGATGTTGCGAAACAGGCCGTTGATTTGGGCATTCCCGCCATCGCGTTGTTTCCCGCGACCGATCCATTCCTCAAAACCGAAGATGCCCGGGAAGCCATCAATGAGCAAAATTTGGTTTGCCGCGCAACCCGATCGATTAAAACAGCGGTTGGCGATCAGCTCGGCGTGATCCTTGACGTTGCGCTTGATCCCTACAGCAGCCATGGGCAAGACGGTCTGCTCCGCGATGGCATCATCCTGAACGATGAAACCAATGACGTTCTTGTCAAGCAAGCGATTGTTCAAGCCAACGCGGGATGCGACGTCATCGCGCCGAGCGACATGATGGATGGACGAATCGGCCAGATTCGCAAAGGCCTTGATCAAGCCGGTCACACCCGCGTTCAAATCATGTCCTACGCGGCCAAGTATGCCAGTGCGTTTTACGGGCCGTTCCGCGATGCGGTCGGCTCGAAGGGAAACCTCGGGGGCGGCGACAAGAAAACCTACCAACAGGATCCATCACAGAGCGATGAAGCAATCCATGAGGTCGCTTTGGATCTGGGTGAAGGTGCCGATAGTGTGATGGTCAAACCGGGGCTGCCTTATTTGGATGTGGTCCACCGGGTGAAATCGACCTTCGGTGTCCCGACGTTCGCGTACCAAGTCAGCGGCGAATACGCGATGCTACGAGCGGCCGGCGACGCGGGCTTTCTCGACACATCGGCGGTCATGCTCGAAAGTCTGCTGGCATTCAAGCGAGCGGGTGCCGACGGCGTGCTCACCTACTTCGCCGATGCGGCCGCTAAAGTCCTTGATCGATCATGACCAACACGGCATCCGAGTCGATCCAGGTCACGAGGGCACAACGTCCTTCATTTCGTTGGCACTGGCAATCAACCTCGATCGCCGGACAAGATCGCATGCTCGCGGTCGCATCCGATCCCGACGGTATGCTCATTGAAGCATGTCGGCGGCAAGACAACGGTGAAGAGGGCGTGATCGATCCCTTTTGGGCAACCACGTGGCGGGCCGCATCGGGTCTTGATCGCCATTTGGATCGTTTGGCGTTGGCGGGTGTCGACGTGTTGGAAGTGGGATGCGGCACCGGACACGCAGGCATCGCGGCGGCGTTTCGAGGAGCCAACGTCACGCTGACCGATGGCGTGGAAGATCCGCTGCAACTGGTTCGATTATCGCTTTCCCGAGCCGGCTTGACCGCTGACGTGCGTCGGATGCGACTGGGGATCGACCAAATTGAATCCTCACCAGGAACACCGCATCGTTTTCCCATCATCCTTGGCAGTGACGTCACCTACCTACGATCACTCTGGCCAGCCCTATTACAAACCGCCGAGAATCAGCTCACTTCTAATGGTCAAATGATCCTCAGTGATCCGCAACGCATCATCAGCAACGAATTCCGAGAGTGGTTGACGAATCAACCTTGGCAATACGATGAACAAATCGTTGCACTGGAAGATGATGTGGAGCATCCGATCCGAATCATGACGCTTCGGCGTCGACATGAATCACCATCGAAATGAATTCGTCTTCCGAAACGATCTGCACATCACAACCCTGATCACGAAGTTCACGTGCACGTTCTTCTTTGGTGCTCATCAAACGACCCGCGGCTTTCGTGCGAGCGTCGGGATCACCAACGACAACCACATTGGTGTTTTTGGAAACACGGGATTGACAGGCACCGCCAGATTGGACGGCAATC
>JBCCJB010000328.1:0-4989 GCA_039028015.1 Planctomycetota bacterium | reverse complement strand
GCTACGCTCAGAGCCGATAGAACAAGCATGAATCATTGAAGCACTCGATCGTGCTGAAGCAACCATACAAGGGGCAATCGTTACGCGTAACAACCTCTATGTGTCACGCGGGGGCCCTCCCCGAACTCTCGCTTAATGCTCGATTTCGACCCTCCCAGCTGCGCTGGGAGGGTGCTGTAAACGCGTGCCTCTGAGAGACTTAAAAACGGCACGACCTCGTTATTTTAAGGGTGACCAGGATTGTTGTTCGACCGCGTTTTCCGATTCGCCGCACCCCGACTCGTTCATGTAAAATGAAAATCGTCGAGCGATTTTGCTTTACGACGCACGAGAACCTTTCCGAGAACAGTCGGGCCAGGTGGTAGCGTCAGGCGGTGTTTGAAATGTCAGGCAAAGCCGACACAAATAGATGCGATCAACGCTTGCGGTGGGCTTCTATGAGCTCGAACGTCGAAGGAAGCTGACGGCATTTATTGGGTGCGCGCCGTTCGAAGCTCACGTGCGACGCTTTGGTAATAGTTACGGGCCGTTGCGTTCACTGTGGATCTCGCAAGACCATCCAACGCTTCCGCTTTGATTTGTTTTGCTGTCTGATGATTGCGGTCAATCGCGAGTAAGTGATCGGCCAATTGGGCGGCCCACTGGTTATCGCCCTTTGTCAGTGCTTGTTTCGCTACTTCAACCAGCCGATCAATGCCTCCGGCCAACAAAGCGACTCGCTGGGCTTCTGCGGAAGGCGACAGCGGAAACAAATGTGTCGGGTTGCCGTCGAACCATCCCAAGTATCCGTTGAACACGCTTCGCACGCCCCATTCAGGATGTCCATAAAACGGTTGCAAGTATTCGAGCTCAGCAAGGTTTTTGGGAAGCTTCACCGTTGTGGCCAACTCGTCAGGTCCCATCCCTTGATTGATCCCCTCGACCGTTTGATCGTGAATGAACTGGACCGCATCGCGATAGTTCACCAATGTCTGACGAACGTTCTCGGCACCAATGACCGGATCGGTATGACCACCCACGAGTGCGACTGCCTGATAATCAATCAGCTTGGACAGGCTATCAGCCCACAATCGGACACTTCGATTCGGCGTGCCGCGAATGGCGTATAGATTTGGAAACGAACGATAGAAGTTGTCGCCAACGAAAAGAACTCGGCCTTCTGGGAACCAAACGAACAGCTGATCATTGGTTTCACCGGGGGCATCGACCAATTCAAACTTCAGACCCGCCAGCTCGACATTGAGTCTTTCTTCTTCCAGAAAGTGCGTCGGAGTCGTGTCCTTTTGTGATGAAAAAACACCACCGCCGCGTTTCGGATAACGCACCGGGGCGATGCCGTTGTTGATTCGTTGGTCGGGCGGGAGCTGAAAGCCGGCTTGCCTCGCACCACGACGATTTTGGATGGTCAAGTTACCCGCCGACCACGCGCGGGCTTCGCTGCCATAGTTGTGATGGGCCCAGATCTGAGGGCGTTCAGCTCCAAAAAATGCCGGCGCACCGCCGGTATGGTCACCATGAGAATGCGTGAAGACGATTGCTTTAACCGGCTTGTTGGTCCGCTTTTCAAACTCAACTGCAATTCGCTCGGCGTCATCCAAACCCATGCCGGTATCGATGATCACGACACCATTCTTGCCGACCACCATCGAAACGTTCGACACGCTGTAGCCAACCGCGGTGAACACGTTTTCGGCCGTGGCCACAATTTTTTCATCGAAATGCCGTGCTTGATCACGCAACCGCCGCTCGGCCAGATCGTCATCACCAAAAACGGACACGGTCATGAACAAAAGCGTCAGTAACACATGAGGTCGAAACATTGTGGCTTGTCGTTTCTGATTCGAGTACGAATGCATCAAGCGTGGTCCTACTGATGATAGAAGAAACCTCATCGTATTCTTTCAGTTTCAACGATTTGTGAATGACATATTCGGTACACTCGTCTGCAGAATGAGGACGGCGAGACAGCGAACAACCGAGGTCATCAATGTCGTTTTTTGAGGCGACGCGCACAACCAATCTTCAACGGTCCAGTGTCACCTGGAAGTTGAGGTGGACCCAAAGTCAGGTCTTATTTGCGATCGGTCTGGCGATGGGAATCGAGATGGTCAGCATGCCATTGCTTGCCTTCGTCTGCCTTTGTTGGCCCGTCAATCCAGACTGGATTGTTAACGTCGCAGCTCTCCTGACGATCACCATCGCGTTGGGATGTGCGGGCGTTCTGTTTGTTTGGCCGCCATCGGGGTTGCGTAATCCAACTCGGCAAGCATGCATCAACGTCAACACGTCAAGGTCTCCAGCACCGCGTTCTTCCTCGCTGGGTCATCTATCGCGAGGCCGTTCAAAGCTCGAATTTCCAGCACGCCCGCGACAAGAATTCGACAGCCCGGTGATGGGCTATCCGGCGAGCTGCTGGACGGATGCAACGCGATGTCCGCGGTGACGAACCGATCACAAAATCGCTCAGTCGCCCGATGGCAAGCCGTTTGACATGCCATCCATCTGCTGGCTGATTTGCGATTGACCGCTGGCGGGCTCATCTGGAATCACATCCACACTGACTTTCAATACCGTGTCGCCGCCACCGATGACGATGCCTCGCATAGGACTGATGTCGTCGTAGTCGCGGCCCAGACAAACGGGAATGTGATCGGAAGCGGTGCGGCACGCGTTTGTGGGGTCGTAATCAATCCATCCCAATTCGCGACCGGCATAGACACTGATCCATGCGTGCGACTGATCCGCGCCGACCAGTCTTGGTTTTCCCGGTGGTGGAATGGTCCGCAAATAACCACTGACATAGCGTGCTGGAATACCAATCGAGCGGAGGCAGGCGATTTGAACATGCGAGAAATCTTGACAAACACCCGCCTTAATCTCAAAAGCATCCTCGGTCGACGTGTCGACTCCCGTAGCCGTCGGGTCGTACGCAAACGTTTGATGAATTCGTTTTGTGAGTGCTTCAGTTGCGATGAGCAAATCCGCTTCGTCGGCAAAAATGTCCCGCGCGAAGCTGACATACTGATCATCGAGGCCAATCCGTCGAGACGCATGAACAAACTCAGCCGCCGTCCAATCTTCACCGTCGCCACCGGCAGCAATCGCATCGGCCACATCACGCCAGCGCGGACCTGAACCCAGTTCAGTATCGTCGCGTGAGTAAACGCCAATGTCGCTCGCAACGCGAACCTTCAACTGTCGATGCGGCGATTCAATCGCGAATGAGTCAACTTCGTTTCCGAAATAATCGACATAACTCAAAAGCGTTTCCGGTTTGGGCGAAATCGAGATCTCGCACGCTTTGCAGTTGAGCATCGCTGAAGAACGGGGCCGCATCCGCAGCTCATTCTGACAGATCGGAACGGGCTCCCCATAGTCGTACACCGTTTCGTGAACAACGTGGTAATTCGATATCATGTCGCCTCCTCGGCTGCGTCCGAAGAAGCAACATTTGAGGCATCGTCATTTTGCTTCGCCATCATCGGTAATCGATGAACCGCCTCACGGTCACCCGTCACCAATTGTCGTGACGAGGTGTGAATGAGGTAGCGACCATCGATGGCACGCGACAGGTCCGGCAATCCAGTTTGGATCGATCGCAGTAGATTCTCAAACTGGTTGCGAGCCCCGCCGGGATAAACCGCAACCAACTCGTTGACGTCTGCGATCCGCAAGTCCAACGCCAGCATGGCTGCCAACTGCTCATCACGGCCCAAACCGATTTGATTTGGATCAGTGGGCAATTGACGAAGCAAGGTCTCGATGCGGTCAAGCTGATATTGCAGACTGCGCGGATTCGATTCGTCGGTGACCAGCAAGTCGATTGTCGGCGCGGTTTGCACCAACGATCGATATCGAGATCGATAGGTCAAAAGACAATCCGTCGCATCCAAAATCGCAGCACAAACGGCTCTTTCTTGTTCCGTGGGTCGCACCAATGTCGCCAGCAACAGCTCAGCGGTTTGGAACGCCCGCTCGATACGACGACCCAGTAACACAAATCGCCAACCGTGAGTGCGCGTCATACTCTCATTGGTCAGTCCACCAAACGCAAGGAGCTGCGTCAGCGTGTCATTCAAACATTCAATTGCGCCGGAGACACTATCGGTCGATGAAGACCTCGGCAAATGACCATGCCCAAACTGATCGGTCATGTCAGGTTTGCGGACAATCAATTCTTCCAAATGCTGAAAAATCCGATAGGCATCCAGCGACATGCGCTCACGCACCGCCTTGGCATTCATGATTGCGAAACCTGCCGACGCGGCCAGGCCATTGGGACGCGTGGCATCCAGGACGCTGGCCGGAAGAGATTTCTCCAATTGCGGCATGGCTCCATCGAGCCCTTCGATCACGTAATCAGGTTCGAGTTGCCCTACGCTCGCCAGGCCCGCAATCAACCGCGGCATTTCCGGCAGGTCTGCCAGATCGTTTTCCCCCGCCAATCGGACCAACGTGGTGCGAAGCAATCGTGCGATTGATTCGCACCGTTCGACGTTGCGGCCAAGCCAGTAAAAATGCTCCGCAACACGGCTTGAAAGTTCAGCTCCACTGCGACGCAACCGGATCGTTTCACCGTCGCCGGGAAGCAGCGACGAATCGTGATCAATCGAATGATCACTAACGATCAGACAGTCTTGCGTTAGCAGTCCACTGGTAGGCGATCGGCCAAGCATCTGACGATTGGGACTGACACGTGCCAAACCACCCGGCAGCACTTCAACACCACTGTCGGCTTGCAACGCAAACAGTCGCAGTGCGACCGGCCATGATTCAAAATGATCATGCCGCCACACGGGAGTAACACTGGGTGTGATATTCGCCTGCGCGACATAGCGTTGTGGCGATGCTTTCAGACGATCGCTCAGCGCGTTCTGCTCATCTTGGCTCAACATCGACGGCATAACAGCAGCTTGATTTGTGATGCTGTGGGCGTCGCGAATAATCCAGTCATCAATGTTGTCCAACACACGCTGCAATGAACTTGGT
>JBCCJB010000327.1:0-5000 GCA_039028015.1 Planctomycetota bacterium | reverse complement strand
GTTTTTTGTTCGGGGCTGGTGGGGCGGGTGCGTTTCCGGGCATGTCGCGAGCGATGTATTCCTGGATCCCCATGCGTGAGCGCGGAATGGTTCAAGGCGTGAACTTTTCCGGCTCTCGCATCGGCGCGGCGATCACGCTGCCGATGGTGGCTTGGCTGATTGACCAATTTGGATGGCGGCCCACCTTCGCCGTGTTAATGATGATTGGTTGCGTGTGGGCGATCGCTTGGTTTGTCTTTTTTCGAGACGATCCCGATGACGCGTCGTGGCTAAGCGATGCTGAACGTGAGCACATCCTGCAACATCGTCAAAGTAGCTCAAGCGACGAAAGCGACCAGGACGATGATGCGTCATCTCAAGGTGCGGCCAGTACATCGATTTACCGCAGCATCAACGTTTGGATGCTTTCGATTCAGTACTTCGCGTCCAACTTCATTTTCTTTTTTGGATTGACCTGGTTCTTTCCACAATTGATGACGCGGTACGAGTTGTCTGGATTACAGGCAAGTCTTTTCACTGCCGGTCCGATGGTTTGTGGTGCAATCGGCAACTGGACCGCGGGATGGCTGGTCGATTGGATGTATCGCCGTGGGCAGTGGTCATGGTCGCGACGGTTGCCCGCCATGATCGGTTTTGTCTTGGCCGCGATTGGCATCCTGGGCAGCATCACGGCTCAAACACCGCTTTCATCGTCGTTGTGGTTTTGCGTGTGCATTTTCGGAGCCGACATGACGTTATCGCCGTCATGGAGCACGTGTGTTGACATCGGGGAATCACGTGCTGGTTTGGTTTCGGGCACGATGAACATGGCCGGCAATGTCGGTTCGTTCGTCACTTCGCTGGCGTTTCCCTATTTGCTGCAGTGGACAGGCTCATCGCAGCCATTCTTCTTCGTGGCAGCCAGCCTCAATTTCATCGCGATCGCAATCTGGTTTCGCATTGATCCAACAAAACCTTTGGATGCAGCGAAATCATGACGCATTCACAGTCCGACCAAGCTGGCGACGCCTCAAGCCCGAAGTCATCGGCACCAAAACGATCCCAGCCTCACCGCGGGCTTTTGATTGGTGCGGGCTATTTCAGCGACTTTCATTTGGATGCCTGGCGGCGAATGCCATCGGCTGAAATTGTTTGCGTTTGCGATTTGGATCAACAGCGTGCGCGCGAAAGTGCTGCTCGTCAAGGAGTGCCCGACTCGTGCCAAGACGTTAACGAAGCGTTAGCGCGCGATGACATCGACTTCATTGACATCGCCACGGGACCGACCGAGCGACTTGAATTGGTGCGAGCCGTTCTTCGCCAGAATCTACCCGTGATTTGTCAAAAGCCACTGGCCAACGACTTTGCAACCGCCAAACAAATCATCGATCTGGCAACACAACGAAATAACGTTTTCATGGTGCATGAAAACTTTCGATTCCAACCATGGCACCGAGAAATCAAGCGGCTGATTGCCGAGGGTGTGGTCGGGCAACGGATTCATCAAATCAACATGCGCACCCGATTGGGTGACGGTTGGGGTGAGGATGCTTATCTCAGTCGTCAGCCTTACTTTCGCACGATGCCTCGGTTGCTGATTCACGAAACGGGCATCCACTTCATCGACACGTTTCGTTATTTGCTGGGCGATGTCGAGCGATGCTCGGCCCGGTTGCACAGACACAATGATCAGATCGCCGGTGAAGACGCGGGAACGCTGACACTTGAGTTTGCTGGTGGTGCCACCGCGATTTGGGATGCCAATCGATTCAACGAATCCACGGCAGACGATCCTCGATACACCTTTGGCGAAATGACCGTCGATGGATCCGGTGGCACGCTTCGATTGGACCATGATGGCACGATTCGGATTCAGCCACTCGGTGAAGCCGAATCAGTTCATCAATACACGAAATCGCACGAGGGCTTTGCCGGCGACTGCGTACTCGCGTGCCAACAACACTTTATCGATGTGATCGAGGGCCGGACGACCTGCGAAACGGCACCGGATGAGTACGTGAAATCACTCCGTGTCGTTGAGGCCGCTTACGAATCGTCGCGATCAGGCCGCTTCGTCGATATGCGAAACTTTATGGCGGACAACGGCGGCGTCGTGACAAGTTCATCTCGCCGTGTGATTGATTTGAGCTTGCCGATTAACGAGGCGTTACCAAACGCGTCGATCGAGCCATGCAAAACCATCGCAGCCGATGGCTGGAATGCCACCACCATCAAACTGTATTCGCACTGCGGCACACACATGGATGCGCCCAAGCACTTCATCGATGGTGCTGCGACGCTTGAACAACAAACACTGTCGACCTGCATTGGCCCCGCTCGCCTGGTTGATTTGCCTGATACGCCGCCGTCGCACGCCATCACAGTTGATGATGTTCACAATGCAATCGGTGCCGTTCATGAAGGCGATCGCTTGCTGTTTCGAACCGGTTGGTCAGCGCGGTTTGGCACACCTGCGTACCGCGATCAATTGCCACGCATTTCTTTGTCGTTGGCCGAGTGGTTGGTTCAACACAAGGTCGCTTTAATCGGCGTGGAACCGCCATCGGTCGCCAATGTGCTGGACATCACTGAACTGACCGAGGTGCATCAAACGCTGTTCCGCGGCGGGGTGGTGATTGTTGAAGGACTGACGAACCTTGATCAGATTCAAACCAACGATTTTGAGTTCGTTGCGTTGCCGCTGCGGATTGAAGGCGGCGATGGCTGTCCAGTCCGGGCAGTGGCGATTGTTGATGAGAACGATGCGTCATGAACGATCACAGGCTGGGTTGCATTGCCGATGATGTCACCGGGGCCACGGACTTGGCGTCAATGCTGGCGCGCGGAGGGTATCGCGTCGTGCAGTGCTTTGGCGTGCCCGATTCATCCGCGGAAGACGAACTTTCCCACGCGGACGTGATCGTCGTCGCGTTGAAGTCGCGCTCGGTGCCAGCCGATCAAGCCGTTGCGATGTCGCTGTCGGCGTTGGCGTTTTTGCATTCCCAATCGATTCAGCACGTCTACTTCAAATACTGCTCGACGTTTGATTCCACACCCGCTGGCAACATTGGTCCCGTCGCCGATGCACTAGCAGAGGCATGCCATGCGGATGATGTGATTTTTTGTCCCGCGTTTCCCGAGAACGGACGCACCGTGATCAATGGGCAGTTGTTGGTCCACGGTGTTCCGATCGATCAAACCGGAATGCGGCATCATCCGCTCAATCCCATGACGGACGCTGATCTGGTTCGCGTGCTTCAAGCACAATCCAACCGAAACGTCGTACGCGAAGACATGCCCGCCGACGCAACCCATGGCAACAACGCACCGCGAAAGCCGGTGCACCGGATTGTCGACGCACAAGACGACTCTGATTTGAAACGCATTGCCCAATCCGCGGCAGAGCATCGGTTGATGACCGGTGGATCCGCCGTGGCATCGTACTGGGGCAGACATCATTGGAATTCGCAAATCAGGCGCGGACGCGAACCGCGAGAGTCCTTCGCATGAAATGCCCGCGGTGATTTTGGCGGGCAGTTGTTCCGAAGCCACCCGCGATCAAATCGCCGCGTTCGCAGAAGATCACAACGTGTTGCGATTGACCGCCCAATCGATCAGCACGTTGGGCACGACCGACATCCCATGTCATGTTGATGCGATCATGTGTTGGTGGCAAGCCTGTCAAAGCACCAGTCCATCGCCGTGCTTGATCGCATCCAGTGATAACACCTCGGGCGTTGAAGCGATGAATGCGATGCTCGCAAATGGCAATGCATCGGACTGGTTTGAGAATTTGTTTGCCGAGATTGCTCGTAAGCTGTCGACCCGTGGCGTTCGACGGTTTGTGATTGCCGGCGGTGAAACCTCTGGCGCCGTTGTCAAAGCACTTGCGGTTCACACCGTTGACATTGGTTGCGAAATCGCGCCCGGCGTTCCGTGGATTCGTTCACGTGGGGAAACGCCGTTTGAATTGGTTTTGAAATCGGGCAACTTTGGTGATCGACAGTTCTTTCAAGACGCTTTGGAGACGACGCCGTGAGCAATGCACTGGGGAGCGAACGCGAGCTGCGAGAGGAGATCGTTTTGCAAGGTCGATCGCTGTTTGATCGCGGTCTCACCGCGGGCAGTTCCGGAAATTTAAGCATTCGCTTGCCGGATGGAATATTGATCACCCCCACCAATTCATGCTTGGGGCGACTGCAACCCGACGACATCGCGCGGCTTGATTCGGTCGGGAATCATCAAAGCGGTTTGCCACCCTCAAAAGAAGCATTTCTGCACCAATCTTATTTTCGTTCGCGTGACCGCGAACACGCTGTCGTGCATTTGCATTCCACGTGGTCGGTCGCCGTCAGCTGCCTGCGGGATTTGGACCCTGAAAACGCGTTGCCAGCCATCACTCCCTACTTTGTCATGCGAGTCGGTCGGCTGCCGCTCATCCCGTATTTCCCGCCGGGCGATCGCGGCCTGGCCGAAGCCGTTGCCGAAACAGCCCTGACTGCGAAAGCCATCTTGTTGGCCAATCATGGTCCGGTCATTGGCGGTGTTGATTTGCATCGGGCCGTTGACGCCATCGAAGAACTCGAAGAAACCGCGAAGCTGTTTTTGATGCTTCGGGGCTTACCCACTCAATTCCTAACTGAGGAACAAACCAAGGCGCTGTCTTCATGACCCAATCCACTTTTGCCATTGCCGTCACGTTCGAAATTCATCCCGATCACGTGGATGCCTTTCGGACGCGCGTGATCCAGCAAGCTCAAGATTCACTTCGCCTCGAAGAAGGCTGCTTGCGATTTGACGTGTTGGTTGATCAAACCAATTCGAGCACCATTTTCTTGTACGAGATGTACGTCGATGCCCAAGCGTTCGCCGATCACAAATTAACATCGCATTTCGCCGACTTTGATCAGCAAGTCAGCCCCTGGGTCGCATCAAAAGAGGTTCGGCGATTGGATGTTCTGGAGACAACGCCGTGACCCGTTACAACATCGCTGTCTTGCCTGGCGACGGCATCGGACCGG
>JBCCJB010000326.1:0-5016 GCA_039028015.1 Planctomycetota bacterium | reverse complement strand
GTATCCGTGACTATATCCACGTTGATGACCTCGGATCAGCGCATTTGAAAGCACGTGAGTCGCTGCCGCCAGGCAAAGGTTTGTGTGTGACCCTAGGCACTGGTCGCGGGACAAGCGTTCGACAGATCATTGATGCCTGCCGCGAAGTGACGGGGCACCCAATCCCCGAAGTCATGGGCGAGAGAAGGGCAGGGGACCCGCCGGAATTAGTTGCCGACGCAAGACTCGCCAAGGAGTTGCTTGGCTGGGAGACCCAGTACAACGATCCCAAACGGATTATCGAAACCGCTTGGGTTTGGCACAAATCGCATCCAAACGGATATGCGAGCTGATACCGAATTTAGTCGGTGAAGATCTGCGCTTAGGCAGTCGGTCGATCACAACCAACCGCTGCTAACGCGCCGGGTTGTACGCTTGTTTGGCCGGGCTGCCTTAGATGACGATCGGCTTATCGCACTCTCGACGAACCGGAACAAACTGTCCAGCGTGCATCATTCCATGCGTCGCGATTAGCACGTACACAGCACCGACTGTATCGGCGAAGCCTTTCAGGAATTCGGGACCGGGAGAATCCAGTTGGGCGTCATCGATGGCAGCCAATGCGTCGGACGTGCGCTGTTTTAACTTTTCGAACAGAGCGACATATTCGACCTTGGTGAGGTACCCAGAAGGATCATCACTGGCCGCGTTTTCTTTAGCGTGCGTTTCAACAAATTCGGCGGACAGTTCCAGGCCGTGCTCAACACCGATCGACTTCAGTAGATCGGCTTCGCTGCAAATGAGATGTCCCAGTTGCCAAGCAACCTTGTTGCATCCCGGATGAGGCCGCATCATCAACTCCTCATCGGACAGGTCTCCGATGTAAGAATCAATAACCATTCGGCTCATCGAATAGGTTTGGAGAATCGCTTGAGAAGTGTCCATCAGGTCTTGCCAGTAAAGAAAGTTGTGGAATCGGGAAACGCTTGCGAGCTCGAGCGCGCCGAGTCACTGCAGAGTCCCTATTGGTTCTAGACTATAGCTGGTCCTGGAGGACGTCACGCGATGCTTAGATTGCGATTGCCCTGGGGGAGGCCTCAGCACGGATGATTTATAGATACACCCAGCGATCGCTGACCAAGATGATCAGCGAGTTCGCCGTCGAGTTCGTCTTTATGATAGTGTGATACCAATCAGCTCGACTAGAAGAACTGGATGAGTTGATTCCAACACCTACGATCAAGTATCGTTGGTGGGAAACATCGTCGTAGAATCGGCAAGTAGTTTGAACAATTGGCACCTGAGCCTGCTTTTAGCGCAAGCACGCCGAAGCGACGCTGCCCCTCTTCAAGAGATTAATAGTACTGCTTGCCAATCGACGCCTTCAGCGGTGAGTCGGCGTCCAAAGTGTCGTAGCGATCTCGATCTTGGAGCCTGTTGCCAAAACCTCAAGAGAACACGTTATTTGCAGTGTTTGAGCGATGTCTTCGGGGTTTTGGTAACACGATCTTGGAGCCTGATGTCTTAAAGCACCTTCGCAATCGGTTTGTGCATTCCAATCGCGAGAGCACTCACCGAGATATTTTCGATTGGGACGGAAATGGCTAGTTAACGTCATTTCGCTTGGTGTGTGTCTATGGAACTAGAATCGGTCGTGCACGGGTGATCGAGAGTGAAGGATGTGAAATACTAAGAGTCAGCTTGTAGCTGACAGACTCACATCATGACCGCGAAGTCACGGAGGAGGTCTGATCAACTCGATCTGCAGTTGCAGTGGTTCGTTATAGTATTCCAGCTAAGCGGCAATCGCTGCACGCTGAATCTACTCTCAACCCTGCCGCGCCATCAACGAGCGAAATGCGCCGGAGTATGCGGCGAGTTGTTCGTACGAACCTTGCTGCACGATTTTGCCTTCATCGAGGACGTAGATGTTTTCCGCCTGGCGAATGGTGCTGAGGCGATGTGCGATGACGAGGCGGGTGACGCCTCGGCGAGCGATGCTTTCTGACACGATCGACTGCGTGCGGTTGTCCAGCGCGCTGGTGGCTTCGTCGAAGAGTAACAGGCTGGGGTTGCGGACCAGGGCGCGGGCGATCATCAGGCGTTGGCGCTGTCCGCCGGAGAGGTTTGATCCGTTTTCGCTGACCATCGTGTGGATGCCCATCGGCATGAGTTGGATATCCTCCGCCAGTCCGGCATCTTCGGCGGCCTCCATCACCTGCTCTTCCGTCGCGGAGCAGCCCATCGTAATGTTGTCGAAGACCGAACCGGCCGCGATGTGATTTGTCTGCAACACGACGCCAATTTGACGACGCACTGACGACATGTCGAGTTGCGCAATGTCGTGCCCGTCCAGCGTGATGCTGCCGGACGTCGGCGTTTCGAACTGTAGCAGAAGTCTTAAGAGCGTCGACTTTCCGCTTCCGGACGATCCTACCAGCGCGACGAAGGCGCCGGGTTGGATATCGAGGTTGACGTTGTTGACGACCACCGGGCCATCGTCGTACGAGAACGACACGTTGCGAAATTCGATCTGTCCCTGAATCTCGCCGAGCATGCGTTTGCTGGATGTCGATTCGGGTGGTTCGCTGAGCAGCGGTGCCACGGTGCGAAACTTGGCGACACTGTCCGCAACATCGACCAATGCTTCACCGGTCATCGTGCAGCCTCGCAAAAACATTCCGAACGAAGCGTAGAATGCGAGGAAGACGCCAGCCGACATCGTCGCATGTGCGGCGGAATCGGCGGTCAGCATGTGCGCGGCGAACCAAAACAGAACAATCGTGCCCAGCGGCGAAAGGATCAGATTGATCAGACCGCTGGCGTTGCTGAGTCCTCGAATTCGGTTACTGAGTTCGACGTGTTTGGTGAAGCGGCGGCCCCACTCGTTGAACACACGTTGTTCTGACGCTCCGATGCGAATGCGAGCGATTCCGTTGAGCAATTGCACAACGAAGCCAAACAATTGGCCGCTCAGGATTTCTCTTTTGATGGCGTGTCGACGAATTGCAAACGTCAACGGAGTTGTTGCGCAGCACCAAAGCAGTCCCATCACCGCGGCCACCACAGCGAGCCGCGGGCTGTAGAATGCCATCAGTCCTAGGTTCAGTAGGGCCGCCATTCCCGTGATCAGAGAACGCACAACGCTGCCGGTGATTTCGGAACTGATCGTCGTCACCATCATCGCCCGATGAGAAAGGTCGCCGGTCGAATATCGCCGAATGAAGGCCACCGGCAGCCTCAGCAACCGATCCCACACGGCCGTCTGAGTGCGGACGGTCATCAACGTTTGCAAACGCAAGGCTCCGATTCCGCCGGCCAGTTGAATCAGCACATGCCCAACGGATGCCACGATCAGCGCCAACATCAGATGAACCGCCAGAACTCGATCGGAATGAGGAATGACGTGATCGACGAGTGTTCCAGTCGCGAGCGCCGAAAACATCGACAGCCCAGTTCCGCAGATGGACAACGTGGCGATGCCAACGACGCTGCGGCCATGACCAGACGCGGCGAAGCGAGCCAAGCCGACCACGCCGTTAACATCGTCGGGCAGTGGTCGGAAAAGCACGGCTGCCGATGACTGAAGCCTTGCGGCCACTGAGTCATCAACACGGCTTACGGTTTCGTCGGCGGGATTGAGCAGATCGTAACCGCGTTTCGTTCGCAGGATTGCGACTGGCTGGCCGCTCGTCGTCCAGCCGATCAGATCCCCGCAATCCGACTGCCACCAATTTGCTGGCAGTGTGACGCGTCGCGTACGAAGGTCCGATCCACGAGCGATCGCGTCAATGTCGTCGATATCTTGTTCCTGCGCGGCAAGCGTTTGCTTCCGCACTTCGACGTTCATCCGTTTCGCGACGACGGACACGACGGCCAGCAAAGCGTCGGAAGGTCTCGAAGCGGACAACGCTAGACCCGTCGCATCGCTCAGTTGTTCGATCACGTTGCTGGTGGCTCGGTGTTCCGCAAGGGTCCGTTGTAACGTGCGATCGCGGAGATCTTCCGAGGCATCCAATTCACGGGCATCGTTGCGAAACGAGACTTCTGCTGTGGCGGCGTTCATTTCAGTTTCCTTCCGCGATCAGTCGTGCGTATTCGGAACTCTCACCCAGCAATTCGTCGTGTCGCCCGCGTGCGGAAACATGCCCGTCGGTCAGCAGCACGATTTCATCGGCGTCACGAAAGGTGTTCAGGCGATGAGCAATCATCAGGCATGTGCATCCTCTACGACGTAGCCGATCGTTCACGATCCGTTCCGTTTCTCCGTCAAGCGCACTCGTTGCTTCATCAAGCACAAGAATTGACGGATTGCGCACAAGGGCTCGAGCGATTTCGAGTCGCTGGCGTTGCCCGCCGCTAAGGTTCGAACCGCCTTCGGTCAGCATTGAATCGTAGCCGCTGGGAAGTTTCATAATGTCGTCGTGAACGGCCGCGTCGAGACACGCGTTCACAAAATCTTCGTCGTCGACAGTGTTGTCCCAGAGCGTCAGGTTGTCTCGAACGCTGCCTTCAAACAGCATCACGTCCTGATCGACGACGGCGATGGAATGCGTCAGCACGGCGTGGCTGAGTTCGGCGCGATCGTAATCGTCGAACGTGATTGTCCCGTTCCATGGTTCGAACAACCCAGACACGATTTTTGCGACCGTTGACTTCCCGGAGCCGCTGGAACCGACAATCGCCAGCCAGTCACCGGGCTTCAGGTGGCAATCGAAGTCCACGATTCGAGGAGGGTCGAGCGGCCCATAGCCAAATGTCAGGCCTTGAATGCGAACGTCGCCGCGCAGTCGCTGTTGTGCGAATTCCAGTTCACTGACATCGGAATACGGTGTCTTGATCGAAGCCTGTTCGTTCTCCAGGACATCGTCGAGCCGCAGGATGTCACCGCGAACTTCCTGCAACGTTCCGCCGAGATTGACAAGCGAAGCCACCGGCGCCAGAAACATCAACATCAGACTTTGGAACGCCACAAGCATCCCGATCGACATCTCGCCGTCCATGACTCGCAGCGTGCCGACGAACAGAATGATGGCC
>JBCCJB010000325.1:0-5031 GCA_039028015.1 Planctomycetota bacterium | reverse complement strand
CCTGGGTCGACGATGTGAGAGTGGTTCGTCTGCGGTAGTGACGATACCGAGATTGCTGAAAAGTCATCTTGAAAACTTGCCAGTTTGAAAACTGGCCCGTCAAGAACTCCCCAATTCAGTGCCGCTTGGCTGCAACGACAGAAATGGGTACCACTGTTTCGCGGCCGGCGATGCCGCCAGCGATGCCAATTGCGGGTGTCTCGCTAGCATCAAACCAAGCAGCGGTGTTTGCGTTTGCCTGAGCTGGCCGAGTCGAGTCGAAACGATTTCAGGTGATGGCCTTTCAGGTGATGACCACTGCAATTGACGCTGATGCCAAATCTCACGATTCAGCGTCGGCCCGTAGGGACCGTACGGAAGGTCGCCAAGGCGTTCGGATCGGGCATTGAAATAGGCATCTCGACCTTGTGCCGTGCTCCAAACTAATTCTGGGTCCAACGCTGCGGCATCCGCCCAATCACCCTGGTGTTCGTACATATCGATCAGCAGTCCGACCGGATACCGCCGCGTTGAGGCGTTGGTAATGACGGTATCTGTCGCCGACGCGTCCGACGTCGTATTGTCAATCGAACCATCGCCTACCAGCGAAAGCGCATCTTGTAACGCGCTCGCATCGCGACCTGAAAACCATGCCGCGCGAGCCGCATCGGTCTGTAGGAAGATCGACATGGGATGCAACTGCGACGCAAGTCGGAAGTGCCGACTGGCAGCTTCATCCTCATTTTCAATCATGCGAATCCAGCCCAACTGATGATGAGCCTGCCAATCGTTTGGCATCTGCTTGGTAAGTTTGATGAGTTGCTCGCGCGCGGAATCAATCTCGCCGAGCGTTTGATAATCCAACATGGCCTGGGCAAGTAACGCCGATGGATTCTCGGGTGCGATGGCAAGCGAATCTGATGCGGTTTTTCGAGCCCGCTGAATCAATTGGCGCGTCTCTTCCGTCGCTGTTCGCGCCGCCAAAGTCACCGACGTCAATGCCACGCCGGCTAATGCAGGTGCGTAATCGGACTGCCCGGTCAGGGCGTGCTCAAAACACATCAATGCTTTTCGTAAACCAGACTCACTGTCGGGGTCCGCGAGCGTGCGGCCTTTGACCAAACAAGTGAATGCACTGGGGTCCTTCGCTGACGTGTGCTCGTGAGTGTGGGTCAATTCCTGACCAATCCGTTCCGCCACATCACGCGCCAACTGGGTCTGCGCCATCAAGTCATTGCCAACGTGGGTTCGAATCGGTAACCCCGCAATCACCGTTCCAGTTTTGCCCGAAATGATTTGCAGATTGACGTCGATTTCGTTGATCGAGCCGCCCGCTGCCGGAGCATAGGTCCCGGTGATCAACGCATCGACCTCCAGCTTTTTCGCAGCCGCTCGAAACTCGTCGGGACGACTCGCCGTCATCGGTGCATAGCGAGGAACCGACAGCGATTTGATTCGCGACAATTCGTTGACCAATAAACCCGCCAATAGCTCACCACGCAGCAGTCCATCTGGACCCGTCAGCTCTTTGGACGCTGGAGATCCATCAGATTTTTCCGCGACGCGTTGAAGGCTAAGCACCGCGATTGACCGTACCGACGTGATCGTTGCCGGCACGGTCGGAAGCAGCGTCGATCCCAGCAGCCCACCCACCAAGCCTCCCACTCCAAGTTCGATCAATCGTCGGCGAGACCAGTGCGTCGTCGAGAGAGCGGGAGAAGCCACGAACGAGTCAGAGCTTGCCGATGAATCACGCGACAACTCATGCAAGATGTCGTCAGCGGTGGGCCGTTGACCAGGTGATTTGCAGAGCATTCGCGAGATAAGATCCGCCAAGGCCTCATCATCACGACGTCGAGTTTCGTCTTGCTGGACTGGCTTTTCCAGAACAGCGGCAAATCTCATCGCCGGCGTGGAACCAGCAAACGCGGGCGTGCCATAAAACGCTTCGTGCAAAATGCATCCCAACGCAAACACATCGACGGCCGAAGTAATCGGTTCACCACGCGCTTGTTCCGGTGACATGTAACCGGGTGTTCCCATGATCATACCTTCACGCGTTTTCGAATCACCGCCGCCACCGTGGTGGTTCAAATCGCCATCGAAGCCCTGCGCCGATGTTGTGTCGGAATTTGGTTCCAGGATTTCAGTCCGATCGCCGAGGTCCGACTCGACAAGATCATCTCCGCTAACACGTGAAAGACCAAAGTCGTAAAGCTTGATCACATGATCCCAATCCGAGTTTGCCGACCGCTCGGTTGCCGACGTTGGCGAGCTTGTTGCGGCAAGGCGAGGCTGCATCAGCATGACATTTTCCGGCTTCACATCCCGGTGAATGACACCATTTGCGTGCGCCGTCGCCAATGCGTCGGCGAGTTGTCGGCCCCAGTGGCGGACCGTTTCGGGCGAGATAGGATCGGCGATGATCCGCGTTGGCGTCATACGTTGCTGAAGCGTTTGTCCTCGTAAATGCTCCATGACCGCATATGGCATGGCCGCCGTGGTGTCTGGAGACCCGTTGATATCCGAGGATCCAGTCGACGCGACTGGCATCACGCCGACGTCGAACAATTCGACGATGTTGGGATGTGACAATGCCGCGACCGCTTTGGCCTCACGCTGAAATCGAGCCGTCACATCAGCGGCATGACTGGAATCCACCGCCAGCATCTTGATGGCGACGCTCCGGTCCAACCGAGTGTCAACCGCCTTGAACACGACACCCATGCCGCCTCGCCCGAGGATGCTCGTCAATCGGTAGGGCCCGAGCATTTGCCCCAACGCTGGCAGCGAGGGCATAACCTCAGTCGCCTGATGGCCGCCCGGCGTACCGGATTTGATGCGGCTCGTTTGATGGCCGCCATCATCGACAATCGCCAACGTTTCAGCGGGCGTTCCCGCCACCGACGACGGCCAGACCTCGTTACCAATGGCTGTCAGCTCTTGACGCAACACGCCCGCAAAATCACCGCCGTGACGCGTGACCAACGATTCAATTTGCTCGGCCAACTCGTCTGAAGTAAGCGGTTCGCCGGATCGCAGTTGCATTTCAAAGTCCATGCAGACCGCGTCCAGGCGAGCCAGATCACGTGCGGGCAAGTCGCTGAGTTTCATTTGCAATCATCATTGGTGTTGGACTCGGCCGCCGATTCGGACCAGATCTTTCGAATCAACTGCAAACGACGCTCAACGGCTCGCTTGCTGATATCAAGTTTCGCAGCGATATCGTCAACCAAATAACCGTCCATTCGCATCACCGCGATCTGACGCAGTTGATCATCGGCGAGATCTTCGAGCAACGCTTCGCACGCTTCGGCCAACTCCAAACGCAAATCGGGGCGAATTTGATCGACATCACCAGCCGCATCAAACTGTTCTAAGCCACCCGATGGATTATTCCCGGCCGTGTCAATGAAGACGGATTCGCCTCGCACTTGACCGCCGCCTCGTTTTTGACGTGTGGCACGACGCAGGTGAGCATTGACCTTTCGGCTGGTCAACGTGATCAACAGTCCCCAGAGATTATCCGGCCCAGCTAAGTCCGGAAATTGATCGCGACGAACGCCTGCAATGAAACTGTGGAACGCTGACAACGCGATGTCCTCTTCATCACCAGTGCGGCGCAAATTTCGCGGCAATCTTGCTCCCGCCAACCTGACCAGCGGCTGAAAGTAGTTCTGCCACAGTGTGTTCGTTGCCTCTTCGTCGCCTTCGCGAACGCGATCAAGCAGGTCGACGAAGTCTTCTGCGGGAATGTCCATCACGATTGCTGATCCGCCATCTCGGGTGGCATCACAGTGGCGTTAATGTCACAACCATCGACGTGGGCGGTGCCACGACTGCCCGCGTCAAAGTGGCTGCGACGCGTCATCGCGATTGCCCATGTCGGATCGCCAAGCGAAACGCTGGTTAGCCGCATCGCTTGTTTGGGCATTTCACCTTCCCCGGCGGGAAGCAATTTGATGCTTCGGAGTTGCTCGAGTGAGATCGCTTCGGGCAGGCCGGTCAGTTGCACCCGCGTGAGCATTTTTTGAACTCGACCTCGTGCGTCCAGCCGAGCAACAGTCTCCTGCCCGAGGTAGCAACCTTTCGTAAACGAAATCACCTTTGAGTCTCGCCCCGCTTCTTGAGGCAGGTTCGAATCAGTGACGTCGACGCCAAACCAAGGAAACAGATTCATGATCCGTTCGCGATGGAATGGATCGGTCAACATCGACTCGTCGGCATGCTCGCCATCGACGTCAGACGTGTCTTGGTCAGCTCCATCATGATCAGACACGAGCGACAATGTTGTTGGCTGATCTCCCAACCAAGGCACCTCGCACTGAAAAACACATCCCGGCGGATCAGGATCCAGCGTGGCAGAGAAATCACTATCGCGGATGGTGGGCGTGGCATCTTCGCGGATCGTGTACCGATCGATTTGCGATACGATCGCCTCGGATTGCCCGCGAGCACCCACTAGCCGGATACCGTTTTCGATCGGGTAGGCCATCACGTGGCCGAGGCACCGACCCTTCACGTTGGTCACGAACGTTTCAACACCCTCGCACGAATCCGGCGAGGCCGAAGCGAGTGGCTCGAGATTATTGGTCGTCAGATTCGAAAGAATTTTGGCTGCGTCACCGCCAACGACATCGACGACGGACAGAGGGGGCAACAACATCGGCAGATCAGATCAAATCGAAACAAATCACAGGCCAGCGAGTGTACCAGCCGGCCCGCTTTCGATGACCCCGCAGCAAACGGCCTGGCGACACCGAACCCGAACTTTCAACGCGGTGTCGCTCAAGTGGCTACCAACATCATGGCGCAAAATGTTTCTCCAAAAATCTGAATCATCGACACGATTTCCACAGCCAAGAACTTGCTCGGTCCGAAATTCACTAAACCTTCGCGGTGTCGGCATTTAAGCGACTTCAACTGCCTGCTCGTGTCTAACCCACCCACCCTCGATAAAAACGCTAAGCCTATTGCTGGTATGACTTTACAGGGATAACAATTTTTTCGTTGACACGATCGGCCAAATGCCTACTATTCCGAGCCGGTTAT
>JBCCJB010000324.1:0-5037 GCA_039028015.1 Planctomycetota bacterium | reverse complement strand
CTCAGGATCCGTTTGCACGAATCCATCGCGAACCGGCGGCCGAACATCATCACCGGACGTGGTCAACAATCGATCATGCGCCACGATGGCACGCATCATCTGTCCAGGCTCGCCCGGCATTGCAAAGTCGGCGGGAGTCTTAGCCTTACAGTCAAATCGATTGATGGGTGTCGGTGCATCCAACTGAATCGGGCTTGACCCATTTTCGGCAACCACCTCGCCATCAATCCATGTTCGATGCACGTTGAAGGCTTCCAACGAGTCGACCTCGACAAGATCGGCGGAGTCACCGACTCGCAGCAAACCTACCGGCAAGCCGTAATGTTCAACGGGAGTCACGCAGGCTGCACGAAGGACGTGAAATAGATCACATCCCATTTCAATGGCACGCCGGCACAACCCATTGATATGACCGATCTCGAGTTCATCGGGATGTTTGTCATCGCTGCAAAACGCAATTCGACCCGGATAACGATCAATCAAGCGATACAGGGCATCAAAATTACGTGCTGCCGATCCTTCGCGGATCCAAATCATCATTCCGGCATCAAGCTTTTCAATCGCCTCGTCGATCTCGGCGCACTCGTGATCCGACGTGATCCCCGCCGCGGTGTACCTGATGACGTCATCACCCCGCATGCCGGGTGCGTGTCCATCGATGCGTTTCCCGCGACTCTTCGCGGCATCGATTTTTGCGATCACGTCAGGATCGTTGGCCAGCACGCCGGGGAAATTCATCATCTCTGCCAAGTATCCGATACTCGGATCATCCAACAGCGTGGCGGTTTCCTCAGGCGTGATGGTCGCGCCGGCAGTTTCAAAAATCGTCGCAGGCACGCACGACGGCGCCCCAAAATGAAACTTGAGCGGCACACGTCGACCATCAGCCAACATGAATTGAACGCCAGGAAGACCAAGCACATTGGCGATCTCGTGCGGATCGCTGACCGTTGCCACGGTGCCATGCGGCATCGCGGCGATCGCGAATTGTGATGGCGTCAACATCGACGATTCGATGTGAATATGTGCGTCGACAAATCCAGGCAGGACGTAGGTGGATGGTACCTCTGATTCGGGACAAGGTTCGATGGAGCCAATCTTGCCGTCGGCAATAACGATCACCGCAGGAAAGATGGAACGATTGGCAATATCGACGACGTTCGATCGGATTTGCATGAAATCGAGCTCGGGTTGCTAGATGGTCATGAGAGCTTGCCCAAGCTCAGTTCCGGTGACCGGCTGAGGGAACAATCACACTTGTTTGCCGTGCCCCAGCGTGCCGGTGAATTGTCCGTCGCGAGCGGACACCAAACCCCGGCAAATCACGGTTGAAGGTCGTCCGGTAATTTCGAACCCTTCAAAGCCGTCATAGTCCGTATTCATCAAATGTGTTTCAGCGGAAATGACGCCGCGATACGACGGATCCCAGATCACCACATCGGCGTCCGAGCCAATCTGCAACGTGCCCTTGGCCGGAAACAATCCAAAGCGTTTCGCTGCTGAAGTGCTGGCCACATCGACAAACTGATGCAAGCTGATTCGGCCCGGCTCGACGCCATGCGTGTACAGCAATGTGACGCGATGCTCGACCGAAGGGATGCCGTTTGGAATTTTGGTGAAGTCGGATTCGGGTGGCTGTCCCATTTGCTTTTGCCCCACGAAATCGAACGGCGCGTGGTCAGTGGCGACGGTATCGACATGCCCGGCGGCAAGAGCCTTCCACAGATATTCTTGATGGCTCGCATCGCGAATCGGCGGGCTCATTACAAATTTGGCACCCTCAAAATCAGGCCGCTCCGCATACGTGCTGTCGAGCGTTAGATAGGGGATCACAGTTTCAATTGACACATCCACACCGCGCGACTGAAAGGCCATTGCCGCCTCGACCGCATCCTGACACGACGTGTGAACGATGTAACCGCTTGCTCCGGTCAGCTCCAGGAACGTGCAAAAATGATGCACGCCTTCCGCCTCAACCCGCACGGGTCGCGATGGCTCGTGGTATTCGGGACCGACATTTCCCGATGCCACGAGTTGCTGCTGTAGCTTGGATACCAAATCCGCGTTCTCGCAGTGCGCCGTGACGACAACGCCAAGTTCCTTTGCTAATTGGCACGTGGCGTACAGTTCCTCGTCAGTGACGCCAAAGGCACCCTTGTAGGCCAAAAACACTTTGAAGGACCGGAGACCATCATCAATGATCCGTTTCAGCTCCGCCGGCGACGATTCATCAAACCGAGTTACGCCCATGTGAAACGTGAAATCGCAAGCTGATAATCCTTCCGCTTTTGATTTCCACAGCTGGTAGGCTTCCCACGGATCCTCGTCGCGAGACGGGCAGATCATTTCAATCAGTGTCGTTGTGCCGCCGACAAGCGCCGCTCGACTGCCTGAATCGTAGTCGTCTTTGGCATGCGTGCCCATGAACGGCAGGTGGATATGAACGTGCGGATCAATAAATCCTGGAAACACATACTTGCCGCTCGCATCGATCACTTCATCGTCGGATGCAAATGCGCCACCCGCGGATAAATCGACGCCGATGGCCGTGATTTTTTCGCCTTCAATTCGAATGTCAGCAACCAGATCTTGGTCGGGTGTGATCAGACGTCCGCCACGGACCAAAATTGCCACGTTAGTTGCCCACCAATTCGTCCGACTGCTTTACGAAGTCATCGCCGTCCCATTTCTCATCGGTGGTGATGCCTCGACGCTTGCGAGCCTTCGCCTCGCGTGCTTCCGCCTGGCGGTGCACGAGATCTGCGTGCGTGGTGAAGTAGGGTAGCGCCTTTCCTTTGAAGTCATCAATGGTTTCGAAGCCATGTTGATCCATAAAGGCCAGCAACTCGTCGGCTAGCTTTTGGGCGAGGTCATAGCCGTGCTTCATCACGCCGGTGCAAACCTGAACGGTATCCGAACCCAGCAGAATGAACTCGGCGGCATCCTCACCGGTTTCGATGCCGCCCATACCCGACAAGGTGGCTTGTGGGTATTTCTCTCGGATCAAGGTGGCAATCTCCATCGTCATCCGAAGAGCGATGGGCTTGACCGCTTTGCACGAATAACCGCCAACCGTGGTGTAACCTTCGACCGTCGGCATTGGTCGCAGCGTTTTCAAATCAACTCCAATGACGCTTCGGATCGTGTTGATCGCGGTGACGCCATCAATCCCCGCGTCCAGCGATACCGCTGTGGGGTCTTCGATATGGGTGACGTTGGGTGTCATCTTTGCCCAAACGGGTTTGGTTGCCGCTTCGGCCACCCAGGTGCACACGGTTGATAGCACTTCCATGTCCTGTCCCATCGCGGCACCCATCTTGCGTTCGGGCAGTCCATGCGGACAGGAAAAGTTGCACTCAAACATGTCGACGCCGACGGCTTCGCATCGCTCGATGATTTCAAACCAAGCGTCCTTGTTGTATTCCTCCATGATCGAAGCAATCAGCACATGGTCGGGATGGGCATCCTTAACGGCTTTGAATTCATCAAGCCATTGCTCAAACGACATGGTCGAAATGAGCTCGATGTTTTCCCACCCGTAGGTCTCTCCGCCCGCGTCTTTGAGCCGACCATAGCGGGGTGCCACGTTGGTGACTTTGGACGCGTCCAAGCTGACCGTCTTTGCCGATGAACCGCCCCAGCCATCGTTGAAGGAACGATTGATCACACGAGCATTGGTGCTCGGAGGGCCCGATCCAATGACGAACGGATTGGGGAATTTGACACCGTTGACGGTCGTTTCCAATGTGGGCATAGCTGTCGCATCCGGAAAGGTTCAAAGCATATCGTTCCGCCTTGAAGACTGAGCGGTGCTCGCATCAGTCAATCCCGTAGTGTATCGATGTGAAGCCGATTTGGCGCTAGCTGGTGACTCTTGCGTCGGTCATGCAACCGGCACCGTGGCAGCAACGTGCGATCGGATCGCGGTGGCTCCGCGTTTTTTGAAATCAATTGGTGTCGCCATTCGTGCGACACCATGCCCCAGTCGCCCCAGCTACACTGACGTCCTTTGACGCCATTTCCAGATCGGTGGGTCCTCATGCCGCAGCACGTTTGTTCGATCCCATACACAACTGTTCAAGCAACAGTTGCATTATTGAAATCGCGTTTGCCGTCTCGGCTGCAGCGATGTTTGAAAGTCGTAGGGCTGCTTTGCGTTTTTGTGTCGTCTTCGGCATCGTCGGGCTACAGCGGCGATCGCCCGAACGTTTTGTTCCTGGCCATCGATGACCAAAACGACTGGATCGGGACAATCGGTGGCCACCCTATGGCCCAAACACCCAACATCGATCGTTTGGCCGACAGTGGGACGGTTTTCTTAAACGCGCACTGCAATGCGCCGCTGTGCAATCCATCGCGAACCAGTTTGATGCTGGGCTTGCGTCCGACAACGACCGGGATCTACGGCCTCAAACCTTGGTTCCGAACGTTGCCGCCGTGGAGTGATCAGGTGACTCTGGCGCAACACTTTGAAAATGCAGGTTACCGCACACTGAGTGCCGGCAAGATCTATCACAGCTGGCGCGCGAAGCGTTCCCGAAACGACATCGCGGAATTTCAAGTCACCGGTCCGCGTGGCGGTGTGGGAACAAAACCACCCGCCAAACTAATTCCTTCGACGCCGGAGGGAGATCATCCGCTGATGGATTGGGGCGTTTGGCCGCCCGACAACGATGATTCAAGTAAAGGTGACTACCAAGTCGCATCGTGGGCAGTGGAGCAGCTTCAACAAGCCAAACCTAACGAGCCCTTTTTTCTCGCGGCCGGTTTTTTTCTACCCCACGTGCCGTGCTATGCCACGCAAAAATGGTTCGATCTTTATCCCGATGATGACAGTGTCTTGCCTGAAGTGCTCGATTCCGATCGCGATGATACGCCTCGCTTTTCGTGGTATCCCCATTGGCGTTTGCCCGAGCCGCGTTTGTCGTGGGTTCGAGAAAACGATCAATGGCGGAATCTGGTTCGCAGTTATCTTGCGTGCACGAGCTTTGTCGATGCTCAAATCGGTCGAATCTTGTCAGCACTCGAAGCAACCGG
>JBCCJB010000323.1:0-5056 GCA_039028015.1 Planctomycetota bacterium | reverse complement strand
CGGATGGGGGGAATCTGCGGTGGCGGCGATGATCGAGCCCTTGATGCCTTAACGCGATACGCTGAAAAAGTCGGCTTGGCATTCCAAATTGTGGATGATTGCTTGGACCACACCAGCAGCGATGAAGAACTGGGCAAACGGACCCAGAAAGACGCGGGCCGTGGAAAATTAACCTACCCAAGTTTGATGTCAGACGATAATGACGAGTCAGCGATGAGCGGCGTTGCTCGAGCCCGAAATTTAGCGATCAATTTGATCGCGGAGGCTCGAGAGACGATCAAGTTGTTCGAATCAGCAGGACGTCGGTTCGATTTGCTGGCTGAGTATATTTTGGAGCGGAAAGCTTGAGTAGCACCGAGAGAGACGAGACGGACGCAAAACGACACCCCCTGCTAGCTGGGCTGGATGACGCGAGTGGTCTACGAACCTTTTCCCCCGATCAGCTCGCTGACACCGCGGATGAGATTCGCGATGTGTTGTGCAATTTGCTGGCGACCCGCACTGCCCACTTCGCGTCCAATCTGGGCGTTGTGGAGTTGTGTTTGGCCCTCCACGCCGAATTCGATTTTCGGCGGGATCGGTTGATCTGGGACACGGGACACCAGATCTATCCGCACAAACTTGTTACGGGGCGATATCGCCAATTCCAGTCCATCCGCACCCGTGGTGGCTTGATGGGCTACCCCAATCCGCACGAGAGTGTTTATGACCTGTTCATGACGGGTCATGCGGGCAGCAGCGTCAGCACTGCGGTGGGCTTGCGCAGCGGCGACACGTTGCTGGAAGGTCAGTCCGATCGTCGTACGGTTGCGGTGATTGGTGATGGAGCGTTCCCGAGCGGGATTGTCTTTGAGGCAATGAACAATGCCGGCGCTTCCGGGAACGATCTGACGATCGTGCTCAATGACAACAAGATGTCGATCTGCCCACGGACGGGGTCGATTGCGAATTACCTGGATCGACTGCGGGGCAACCCGTTTTATACCGGACTGAAATCCGAAGTGATCAAGTTGCTTGATCGCGTGCCCATGTTTGGTGATCCAGCCGAACGGCTCCTGGCGCAGATGAAAGAGGGGGTGAAGGCGGGCTTTCTTGGTGGGATGCTGTTTGAAGAGCTCGGCATTCGCTATATCGGCCCCATTGATGGCCACAAGATCGATCTTGTGCGGAAATATCTTCGGCTTTGTCGAGAGACATCAGGTCCCGTGCTGCTGCATGTGGTGACCGCGAAAGGTCACGGTTATAAGCCAGCCGCCGAAGATCCCGTGTTCTTCCATACGCCCCCCGCTTTTGAAGACCGCGGTGGTACACCCGTCACGCAGCGAAGCGAAGGTAGACCACCCTTCACAACGCATGCCCGCGATGCGATCGGCGAGGTGATGGAACAGGATGCTCGTGTGACCGTGATCACGGCAGCGATGTGTCAGGGCAACAAGCTGGAACCCGTGCGTGAGAAATTCGGCGATCGATTTTTTGACGTTGGGATCTGTGAATCGCACGCGGTCGCCTTCGCCGCTGGGCAGGCGAAAGCTGGGTTGCGACCGATCGTCGATATCTACAGCACATTCCTGCAACGAAGTTATGACCAGATTTTCCAGGAAGTCGTGCTCCAGGATTTGCCCGTCACCTTCATGATGGACCGTGCTGGGCTGACGGGACCCGATGGCCCAACCCATCACGGGGTTTATGACATTGGATACCTTCGGGTCTTTCCGAATTTGGTCCTGATGGCACCTGGCTATGCCGCGGAACTGCCAATGATGCTTCGGAAGGCGTTGACGCTGGATCATCCGTCCGGGATTCGGTACCCCAAAGCGTCCGCACTGGAACTGGACCACCAGCCGTCTGCCATCGAGATTGGACGTGCGGAATGGATTCGCGGCGAAGACATAGGCGCGGTCGACGGTACGATCGTGGCTTATGGAGCGATGCTAGAACAAGCGATTGCGGCTGCTGAGTTACTCGAAAGTGAGATGAACGTCGCCGTTGTTAATGCACGCTTCGTCAAGCCGATGGACAACGCGATGGTCCATCGATGTTTGACGGCGGGACGCTTCACGATTGTGCTTGAAGAGGGAACGGGTGTCGGTGGGTTCGGTTCCGCGTTTTTGGAGTCAGCCGCAAATCAGCGATTGGACACGCGTTCGCTGTATCGTGTTGCTTTGCCTGATGAATTTGTCGAACACGGTGATCGTCCCGACTTGCTGGATGACTGTGGTTTGTCGGCGTCCAAGATCGCTGCGCTGGCACGCGAGGCGATTGTGTCGCCTGCCGGTGTGGTCTGATGGCGCTCTCGCCGGATGATCCTGGCGGGGAGCAGATTCCGCAGTGGTGCAGTTGCGGACGCATGGCCAAGTTAGTTGTTTTGGGAGCTCCCAATCGCGATCAGGTGAAGGCGGAATACGAACGGCTACGACCGGTTCTGATGACGAACTCGGAAATTGTCGCGGAAGACTTTTGCTTTCAACATGATTTCACGGACTGCGACTCTGATTTGGTTGTCGTGATTGGCGGTGATGGTTCGATCCTGCAATCGGCCCGGCAAATGGGAATGCACCAACGTCCCGTCTTGGGCGTGAATTGTGGCAAGCTTGGTTTCTTAGCTGCGCTGTCGCCTGAGGATTTTCTCGATGCGTGGCCCAAAGTCTGCGTTGGTGATTTCGCGGTCGTGGATCACTTGATGATCCAGGTTGAAATCCTTCGCGGCGATCAGATTGTGGCTTCCCAAATTGGTCTCAATGAGGCAGCCGTTCTGGGCGGACCGCCCTACACGATTCTTGACATCGATCTCTATGCGGACGGCGAGTTGGCGACACAGTACCGCTGCGATGGCCTAATCATTGCGACTCCCGTTGGCTCGACAGCGCATAACTTGTCGGCAGGTGGTCCGATTTTGCGTCGGCAGCTTCAGGCAATCACGATTTCCCCGATCAGTCCACACACGCTGACCTACCGACCGCTGGTGGATTCCGCCGATACCGTTCTCGAGTTGACGGTTGCGATGCCCCAGCCGACGACCAGCATCGTTGTTGACGGTCGTGTCTTGGAAACCTTGCAAGCGGGTGACCGGGTCCGAATTAGCCGTGCTCTCGTCGCATTTCAAATGCTCAGCGTGCCGGGACAGAATGATTACCGAACCTTGCGGGATAAACTTGGCTGGGGTGGGACGCTCAATTTGCGTCGCTAACAATCCGGTTGGCACGAACTGTCGTCTGTAAACAACGCGATGCCCAAAACGATCGATCGCGAAATCGAGATCCTTCTGGAAACGCCCGATCTGCTGGTCGCGGCCAAGCCCGTAGGGCTGTCGACCACCTCACCACCAGGAACCGATAGCCTCGAGGCACGGCTGCGATGTCAGTGTGCCAGCAAAGCCAGTTACCTCCACGCCGTTCACCGTTTAGACGCATGCGTCAGCGGCATCGTGATTTTCGCAACTCGAAAGAAAGCGGCCCGATTACTGAGCCAGCAGTTTGAAGCGCGGATCGTCAAAAAGTCGTACGATGCGATTGTGGAGGGGACCTGGCAATATGCTGGTAGCGTTGGGGAGCTCGATGGTTGCTATCTTTGGACGGATTGGCTTCAAAAATGTGAAGACCAGCCGCGTGTGAGGATTGCTAATTCGAGAGCATCAGGTGCCATGCGTGCGATCACTCGCGTGCGTGTTAACAATCAACAAGTTGGTTTGGCACACCAGACCCGACTACAGCTGTTTCCAGAAACCGGACGAATGCATCAACTTCGCATCCAGTGCGCTAGCCGAGGACATCGAATCGTCGGCGATTCGTGGTATCGGAATGACGGTTTACCGGAACAATCGAAAGCGATTGCCTTGAACGCGTCCAGGATTCAATTTCACGATCCAACCAACGCCACTCGCCGTCACGTCACCTGTCTTCCAACACGTGCCGGAAATCCATATTTCGTTTGACCTTTTCTAGGTCCGAGAAACTCAGCCGGCTGCTTGGTGCGTATCTACGAGCTGATTAGTGTTATTATTCCGGTCAGCAAGAACGATAGCAGTTTCAGCATATGGAGACGCAATTCGATTGTAGCTAGGCGGATCCTGGCTCAACGCAATTGTCGCTGAACTTCGCGACACGGTGCAAATGCTGACTAAAACAGAAATTCCGCGTTCAACAGTGGTTGAACGCGGAATCATAATCGTTGAGCGACAGTCGAAACTTCTCGCTTCCTAGTTACGACGTCTACGACGACTCGTAGCAACTAGGGCTCCGCTAACTACCAGGGCGGAGAATGTACCTGGCTCCGGAATTGCAGTTGCAATAAAGCCATCGAGGGGTGCTCCCCCCGTGAGATCGAAGAATGTCGTCGTTCCTGCACCATCAAGAAATGGTGCGAGATCGGGGTTTGTTGCGCCTGGTCCAGTGAACGTCAGCAGAGTGGGGTCAGATGTGCTACGCGCAATTGTTCCATCGGCGATTTCTTCCCGCAAAAACTCATAATTAGTGTCGATCAGCGTGTTTGACAGGTTACCAATCGCAGGGCTGATAGGATCTCCTGGGGGTGAAAACTCTTCATCCAGTGCGTTGTAACCACCAAATGGAGCGTCGCCATCAGCACCTTCAAGGAATTCTTCCACAACGGCTGTGCCGGACCCATCTACTCCAATGAATGATAGGAATGCACCCTCTGCAGTCAGGATGTCGCTGATCTCGGTTGGCGTACTGCCTCCCCGGAAGAATTCAGCGTTGGTGATCGGCAGCGTTGAAAAGTCCAACCCATAATTGATCGACACTGCGGTTCCCGAGATGGTCACGGTCGCGGTACCGTTCGGTGAAAAATCAGGCAAGTAGACGTCGTCCTCGTTGGCGGTCGGGTCACCGTCGGCAGGGGCGATTCCCGACCAGTTTGTTCCGGTCACTCCCGTGTTTGTCCTCCATGTGTCCGTCTCAACGCGGTTCAGCAACGGCGAAACGTAGTAGATACCGCCCGCATCCGAGCCTCCGGGGCCAATTGTGTAAGTGCCATCCCCAGTGAAATTTCTGATTGCGATCTGCCCGTTGAATCGTAACCAATCGTCGGACCCACCTTG
>JBCCJB010000322.1:0-5073 GCA_039028015.1 Planctomycetota bacterium | reverse complement strand
GCGGGGTGGGTTCAGTCGAAAACTGAACGACGTCCGCAGCTGGGAGGGTGAAGTCACTCAAGTCCCGACGAATACGGCATGTAAGAGCGGCACGACCTCTTCAGTTGGGGCGAGGTCGATTGCAACCGCTAATGTCGATGCGAATGTAGCGAGTTGGAGGCCTGAAACCGTCGGGATCGATTGGTGATCGTGCGATTTTCCCTCCCTCTAACGTGCTCCAACGTCGTCCAATTCCCGCTTCGCGTCGCTAACAACCGACTGCGCCCAAGGTGAATCGCCGTATAGGATCACGATGCCTTCCAATAGCTGACGACGTTGATCGACGCTCCATTTCGAAGACGCGTCGATGCGTTGCTGCAGGGTCAGCAACCGCGAATCCGTCTCAAGATTCGCGGGACGATCTTGAAGCCGATCAAGTTGCTGTTGGACCATGTCGGTCAAACGCTGGCGATGTTGATCTTGCATTCGGGCTTTGAGCTGATTTGCCTCGCCCGGAATGGGTTCCCCAAAAACAGACAGCCAAGCTTGTAGCTTTGCAATCACTTGATCACCCGACGCATCGCGAAGCTGCATTGCCTGGACAAAAGCTTGATCCATCGGATTGAGTTGCGAAACACCACCCGACGATCGAGCTTTCGCCTGCAATCGACGCAGTGTCCGCTCGAGCGTCACTTCATCCCGCCAGAATGCCACCTGATCGACGCGGCGGTCGTCGGGGAAGGTCTTGAGAAATCGATCGATGGTCACCAAGTTCAACGACAGCGTCCCTGCTTCTTCCGCAGCAGCCAATTCAGCATGCATTTCGTCGGCGGTGGGAGAACGAACGGCTTGTAAGAAGAGCCAGGCACCAACGACCAGAATCAACACCATGCCGACAATGGGCAGCACAGAGAGCAAGCGCACCCAAACGCTGGTGTCGGCTCTTGATGCCTCATCGCGCAACCATGTTGAGCTTGAGGAAGCTTCCGCATCAACGGTTTCGAAACGCGTTTGAGATGCAGGCAACGCCGCTTTGGCTTGGTCGGTCGCCATCGCTGAGGCGAGCGTTGGATTGTCCGCTTGCGATGCCGATGACGCCATCGATGGCATTTTGCGAACTGTCTCTTGGCGAGGCCGACTGCCCGTTGCGTTGGTTTGACCATCGGGATCGGCAACCTCGATGGCGTCGGTCAGATTCGTGTTGGACGTATCACCCACGCCCACGTCGTCACGGGCCGATTTCGCTGCGATGCCCGCGGGGAAATTGACCTCAGTTGGTCCGGACTGATCACCAACTTGAGTTTGATCACCAACGCCAACGGTTCGATCACGTTGCAAACCGGCTCGCGTGGCTTTCAACCGATTCATCACCGCTAAGGCTGTGGGCGGTCGATCCGATGGCTTTTTTTCCAAAAGTTGATGGACCAGGTCGACAATGGCTTCCGGTATATCTGGATTAATCAAGTCCAACGGTACGGGACGATCACGTTTGAGAGACTCGATGACCTGAGTCACCTTTTTTCCTGCAAACGGACTGCGACCCGCCATCATCGCGTACATCACGCTACCGACCGCATAAAGATCGGTGCGAGGCGTGATCTGGCCGGTGCCGGCTTGTTCGGGTGCCATGTAGTCGGCTGTCCCGAGCACACTGCCCGATAGTGTTTGCTCACCAAAACCAAACAGTTTGGCGATACCAAAATCGACCAGTTTGACGTCACCGCCATCGGTTAACAGCAAGTTGGCGGGCTTGAGGTCGCGATGGATAACACCAATGTCATGCGCGTGTTTCAGCGCCGCGCAGACATCGATCGCAATCTCGATCGCTGCCAACCATCCCAGTCGTTTGACCTCCCGAATTCGTTGTTGCAGCGACTGACCACGCACTAACTCCATCGAATAGAAAAGCTGGCCCTTTTCTTCGCCGTATCCGATCAAACGAACGATTCCGGGATGTCGTAATCGCTTCAGCGTTTCGACTTCAGCGTCAAACCGACGCCGGAACCGTGGATCGTCGGCGACGTGCTGGGCGATCAGCTTGACGGCAACTTCTTCACCTGTCTTTCCGTGGTGAGCTTGAAACACCGACCCCATTCCGCCGCGACCAATGACACGATCAATTCGATAGGGGCCCAGGAATGAGTGGTCCGCACCAGGGGGTACTTCATCCATCAGGACCCTCCATCATTAATCCTGCTTCGGTTTCATCTGTTGATATAACACCCGACTTGGAATCGCTTCGATTTTGATCGTCGGCTGTCCACTGAAGATGCGGTGATGAATGAATGACGGCGGGTTGGTTTTCCCGAATGATTGTTTCTAGTTCAGCGATGGATTGGGTGATGATCTTTCGCTTCACCATGGGATGTAATTTGATTCGAAAGGACTTGGTTTGCCCGGGATCCAGAGTGACAACACGATTGGCAGATGCTTCGACATCGCGACCATTGGGGAAGTTGGTGCCTGGCTCAATGCCGGTGACATATCCGTCGGCAAGGCCAGCCGTGTTTTTCCAAAGTGTCAAAAACGGTAGCGTCGACGTCTTCATTGAAACGAGGAAAGCACTGGTTTGATCGGCTGACACCAACATGGCTTGGCCGTAACCCGAAGCGTCCGATGATGGCCTGGCCAAGTAAACTTGCTCCAAGGCACCCGGCTCTGGTGCACCATATTGTTCGTATGATTCGATGTCTTTTGCCGAGTGCCCATCCTTGGGTGCAATCTCATCCAGAGGCGCGACCAGCCGTGCATCGGGTCCTAGTACGGGCACGCCAACGTTGATGTGGTACAGCAGCTGCATTGTCGCTTCGACGTCCAACTCATTGGTCACGTCATCGAGAATTTCGATTTCGTCGCGATCGACATGCAATCGCAATCGAGTTCGTAGCCGCAGTCTTTTGAAGAACAAACGAGATTCAATCATCTCTCCAAAGAGCTCAATTCGCCCTGAAGCCTCATCGAACTCGATTCCTAGTGCGTCGGCCGGCGTGTTCGCGATATGACCATGCAGCGGATAGATCAGTCGTCCGTTGTCGTCGTGAACCGGTGCTCCATTGCTGTGCAATCCACAACGCACCAGCAATTCATCGAAGCCCGATAACCAGCCCAGTCCGCTCGGTTCCGTCAGCGGCACATGCATGGGATGGACGGGGCCAACGACGGGGGACTGCCAACCAAAACGCACGTCGCCACGCGTGATTCGCCAAATCGACATGCCTCGTGTTGGCAAAACGTCCACATGCATTCGATCGGTGCTCAACCGAACGATCTCAACGCCCTCGCTGACGCCTCCGCGAAAGACGCCATGTCGGACCGAGGCAACACCAGCACGGGTTTCAATGGACAGGTGCAGCGGACTGTTCTCATTCCACTGGATGCGTTGATTGCGGTCGTCAGAGTTCCGTAAGGTAATACTTTGGGTGGGCATGATCACCAGGATGGCTTCTTGAAACGGCGTCCGACTCAACCTACGCTTGAGCCCGATTGGGGTTCACTAGGGTTGAGAACCTCCGCAGTGTCCGGCAAGCAATTGATTCACACTGCACCTTCGCACATTGCCCCGGCGATGACCATTCCACCGACGAAACGGCCTCCGACCGGCCCGCACCGAGATAGGCTCACAAAATCAACAGGCCCGCTATGAGCACAGTGAAACTTGATGAAGGTTTGATCCAGGGTGACAGCGTTGCTGCGATCCTGCAGTCGGCGCTGGATGCCGGTGAAGGGCTGTTGCGTTTGACGCCAACTTGGGTCCCTCGATCGTTCTTGCACCCCGGTCGCCGCATCAAGCTGCATCCTGGCGACTATTACCGATTTGGGGCGGATCGTGGCGGAATCGATGAGCGCTGGTTCGGGAGCACCACCGATGCTGCCAACGAAGGCCGCGTTTGGCATGAGGGGCAGAGTTTCTGTCTGTTCGAAGGCCAAAAGTTCATGCTCAAAGATGCGGTCGAGGAGTCAACGGAGACTATCGTTGGGCCGCATATCGCACAGACATACGGACGTTGGCCGGTCTATTCAAAATTCTTCGACAATATGGGTCCGATCCCTCACCACATGCATCAGAGTTTTGATGATGCCAAGTTGGTTGGTCGCGAAGGCAAACCGGAGAGTTATTACTTTCCGCCGCAGCTCAACAACGTGGACAATAATTTCGCCTACACGTTCATGGGATTAGAACCCGGTACGCAGCCCAGCGATGTGCGGCGCTGTCTGGAAGACTGGAATGCCGGTGACAATGGCATTCTGGACCTCAGTCGTGCTTATCGCCTCAAACGTGGCACGGGTTGGCTCATTCCGCCGGGCGTGCTGCACGCCCCAGGATCATTGTGCACGTATGAGCCACAGTGGGGCAGCGATGTGTTTGGGATGTACCAATCGATCGTGGAAGGTCGTTATGTGCCTTGGTCGCTACTCGTCAAAGATATGCCCGAGGAAAAGCATCACGACCTCGATTTCATCGTCGGCCAATTGGACTGGGACAAAAACGTCGATACCCATTTCAAGAACAGCAATTATCTCGAACCGGTGCGTGACGAAGCCAAGTCAGGTGATCGGTTTGAAGATTTGTGGATTGTTTATGGGACCGTTGATGGGCAACAGTTATTCAGTGCAAAGGAACTAACGATCCAACCGGGTGCCAAATGCCTGCTTCAGGACGGCGCGGCAAGTAGTTGGATTACCGTCCAGGGTCGTGGAAGAATTGGCAAACTCGATTTGCAGACGCCAGCGATGATTCGATTTGGTGCCGATACGACCGATGAAGTGTTCATTTCCCACTTAGCAGCCACTAACGGTGTTGAGATTGAAAACACGGGGACCGAACCGCTCGTCGGCCTGCGTTACTTCGGCCCCAACGCTCACGCGGATTTGCCTCAAGCAGGTAGCTGAGGCGCTGCCGCATTGGCCATTGGCCATTGGGCATCAGGCAACCGACCTGCGGTTTGAGTCAAAGGTTTCTCGCGTCACGTTCTATTAGGAGGGTCAAGCGAAGCGAGGGGGATCGAACAATGGGTTTGCAATACAAGAAGCTTTGGTTTGGGATGCCGAACAACGAGATGCGTGCCGTTCGAGTTACCCTCAGGCTGAACCAGG
>JBCCJB010000321.1:0-5111 GCA_039028015.1 Planctomycetota bacterium | reverse complement strand
CCGAGCCGTTAAGCGATTGATTGAGATCGCTCGGGGTAGTGATCGATCTGAGTTAAACGGATTCCAATCACAATCGAAAACCTTGCAGTTGCCCGATGCAGCATTGTCATCCTCACCCGAAGCGGTGTTGTTGAAGCGTTGCGCCACCGGAATGCCTGACGTCTTGCTTGGAAACGCTGACCCGCTGCCGCTGCTATTCCCCACTGACGGATCAGCGGGGGCTGCCGATGTGTACCGCGATTCCGATGGCGGTCGAGCGCTGAATGAATTGGTTGCGGACGTCTTTGCAGACATCGTCGAAGCGCTGCCAATGGGACGTGGCATTCGCGTTTTGGAGATTGGGGCAGGGACGGGATCCACCACCGCTGCTGTGCTACCGATATTGCCGAGCAATCGCACGCAGTACACCTTCACCGATATCACACCTGGGTTTTTCACCCACGCGCGTCAAACGTTTAGCGGTGCCAGCTTTATCGATTATCGAGTTTTGGATATCGAGAAATCGCTTGATGAGCAAAGTTGGTCCGATGACGCTCATCGATTCGACGTGATCTTGGCCGCCAATGTGTTGCACGCCACCGGCGACATTGATGCGACGTTGAACAATGTCCGAAAGCTACTACACAAGGATGGCGTGTTGGTCATCGTAGAAGGCACTAGGCCAACGGGCTGGTTGGATTTGACGTTTGGTTTGACGCCTGGATGGTGGTCATGGAAAGACGCTCACCGATCTTACCCACTGATGTCGGCCGATGATTGGCGAGTTCGACTGGAACATGCGGGTTTGAATTCGTTTCAGTCGCTGTCGCCAACCGAGCAGGCCGCCAACTTTGTTGACGCTGCCGCCGTTATGGTATCGCAGCCGAATCGGCCCAATCCGGTCACAACATCGCTCGATCAGAAAGATGCTATCGGTCGTGAGATCGATTGGTTGGTGATTGGCGACGGCGAGACGCTCTCAAGTCAATTGCGTGATGCGGGTCAGCGAGTTGAGTTCACTTCATCGCTTTCCAAGGAAGCCGTTTCAAAATGCCTCGAAGATAAACGCCCCAATAGTGTGGCACTCGTCATATCGTCTGGGCTCGATTTCAATGACACGCGACCAAGCGAATTCGCGGCCAGCTGGCTGCAAGTCATTCAGGCATTGCTGGAACCGCGAGAAGAAGCGTTTCCCAAGCGTCTGGCATGGATCGTTGATCACGACGATGACAGCGGCGTGGCCGGTTTAATGCGAACGGTCGATCTCGAGCGACCTGATTTGAATTGCATTGGGATTCATGTCGGCAACGACGACACGGCAATGGTCACCGATGAGTTAGTGAGTTTGCCGGCACACTCGATGGAAGTATCGTTTGAAGATGGTGTTCGGCGGGTTCGGCAACTGACCCCGATGACTGAACCAATGGAGTCAGCGATATCGCATCGTGAATTGGTCGTTTCAAAACGCGGCCAGCTGTCAAATGTCGCGATCGCATGGCAACCTCGACAAGAACTTCGAGCCGGACAGGTTCGCATTGCCATTGAAATTTCAGGACTCAATTTCCGCGACGTGCTCAATGTGTTGGGCAATTATCCCGGGAGTCCGCCACCAGGTGCCGAGTGCGTCGGAATTGTTCGCGAGGTCGCTGCCAACGTCAGGCAAGTCACTATCGGTCAGCGTGTCGCGGCCGTGACGACCGGTTGTATTGCCGACGAAGTCGTGGTGAATGCGAACCAAACGTGCCGAGTCCCAGACACCTTGTCCGCCGCTGAAGCTGCAACGATTCCGGTGGCCTATTTAACCGCTTCGATTGCGTTGGAGTACTTTGGGCGAGTTCGGTCGGGTGATTGGGTTTTGATTCATTCGGCGGCGGGCGGCGTGGGACTCGCCGCGGTTCAACTGGCTCAGGCTGCCGGTGCCAACGTGCTTGCCACCGCAAGCGCCAGCAAACATGACCTACTGCGACAGCGTGGTGTCAAACACATTTTTGATTCGCGACGCCGCACGTTTGCCACCGAGGTGATGGAAGTGACCGGCAAACGTGGTGCCGACATCATCTTGAATTCGTTGGGTGCGGATGCCGTTGATGCCAATATTGCGTCCTTGTCAAAACAGGGACGTTACGTCGATATCGCGATCGCCGATCCGTCGCTTCGCAGTCGCGTCCAAGCCGTGCATCCGGGTGCTCAGGTGCATGCGTTTGACTTATCTCGTTTTTTGGCTGATTCACCGACGAGTGTTTCGGAGCACCTGCAATCCGTTTTCAGTCGAATCGAATCTGGTCAATTCGCACCGTTGCCGTACCGCGTGTTTGATCTTAATCAGTCCGTCGATGCACTCCGCACGTTACGAGGCGGTCGCACCACCGGCAAGGTGATCATCAAATGTGGACAACATGCAAAACGTGATCCGCGACACGCCAAGCCGGCTATCACGTCTTCGAAAGATGTGTCGACTGAGGTCATCACAGGTGGCACCGGCGGTTTGGGGCTGCTTTTGTCACGATGGCTTGTCGAGCAAGGTTCATCGCGAATCGATCTTCTCGCACGACGATCACCAAGCGATTCGCAGCTCGAAGGCATTGCGATTCTGCAACGTCGCGGTTGCGACATTCGAGTCCACAATGTGGATGTGGCCGAACGCGACGCATTGTCATCGACGCTGAATGCGATTCGCGATGAATGTTCGATCAAGGGTGTCTTTCACTTGGCGGGGTCACTCTCGGACGCCGTGCTATCCGAACAAACTGCCGAACACTTTCATAAGGCAATCGCACCGAAGGCGTTTGCAGCGCGTCATCTCCATAATTTGACGTTGAATGATCCGGTCCAACGGTTTGTTTTATTTTCATCCGCTTCAGGATGCTTGGGGTCACCCGGACAAGCCAATCATGCCGCTGCCAATGACGCGATCGACGCAATCGCGAGAAAACGGCAACGCGATGGTTTGCCAGCACTATCAATCCAGTGGGGACCGTGGTCGCGCGTGGGAGCGGCGCGAAATCGCGATCAAATCGGCCGGGGTGTTCTGTCGGGATTGTCGATGATCGCGCCCGAAGAGGGCATGACGCTATTCCAGCAATTGATGCAGGCGAACGCGAACACATTGCCCCCGGTCGTTGCCGCGGTGCCGCTGCAAATCAACGCGTTGCCGACGTCGCTTATTGAACGAACGTTATTTGATCAATTGCGTTTCGTTGAGCCAGCTCTGCAAACCAGCCAAGCGGTGACCGAAGATTCCCTGTTGGATCAATTGGCAACGCTACCGGCCGATGACCGTCCCGATGTGATGCGATCGCACTTGCAAGTGCTCGTGGCAACATCTTTGGGAATCGAAAATTCGGATTCTGTTCCGGTTGATGTGCCGTTGTTTGAGCTTGGATTGGATTCGTTGACATCGATGGAGTTGGTCAACGCGTTGCAGAGCTCATTAGGTATCACGTTGAGCAGCGTCGAGCTTTTCAACCATCCCGACATCGCCGCGTTATCCGATCGGCTGCTCAACTTGACCAGCGAGCAAGTCGATCGCGTCGAAAATGAAGGAAAAGAATTCAAAACACCGGAATTATCTGACGATTCGGCATCGCTTGCCTCACAAGATGACTTTCCCATCCAATCCGGTGATGATGATCAGGAAATTGATGCCGAAGGCGAGCTAGTCGTTGGCGGGCGACCCGAATGGGTGTCACTGTTAAACGACATCCAGGATCTGACCCAACAGTGGAACCGTTGGGAGACGACCCGATGACATCCCACCCTTCGATCCCACCTGATGCAATGACGGCCCCCGTTCAACCCTCCGATGCCGACGCGCTGGCTCAGACATTGCGTCAGGTGCACACTGAAATGCGGCGCATCGACGACCGGCTGGCTGAGCCGCTTGCCGTTGTCGGAATGGGCTGTCGTTTTCCCGGGGTGCACGGACCCGACCAGCTTTGGCAGATGCTTCGTCAGGGTCAACGTTACGATTCGCGACCGGGTGATCGCTGGGCCGCGTCGCTTCAATCGGATTTTGGTACGACAAAACAAGCCGGTCGAATCACCGCGAATGCGGCAAGCTGGATCGATGCGATTGACCAGTTTGATGCTGGCTTCTTTGGAATTTCTAATCGCGAAGCATCGACAATGGACCCGCAACAGCGATTGGTCCTGGAAATCGCTTGGGAAACGATCGAACATGCGGGAATCGATCCGCACGCCTTACGTGGCACTCGCGTCGGCGCGTTCATTGGCATCTGCAGCCATGACTATTTGCATCGGTTGGCACAACGTGAACTCGCCGACATTGACACGTATCTGAGCACCGGCAACTCACACGGAGCCGCCGCCGGACGACTGTCTTACGTGATGGATTGGAGCGGTCCCGCGATCGCGATTGACACCGCTTGCTCTTCCTCGCTAACCGCGATTCATTTGGCAGCACGTTCGTTGCGTTATCGCGATTGTGATGCTGCGATCGCAATGGGTGTCAACGTCATTCTCGCACCCGAGTTATCAGTCAGTTTGAGTCAGGCTGGATTGATGTCGCCAACACGGCGATGCCACACCTTTGCACAGGATGCGGATGGATTTGTGCGCGGTGAGGGTTGCGGCGGAGTATTACTCAAGCGGTTATCCGATGCGGTGGCAGCTAGTGATTCCATCTGGTGCTTAATCCGGGGGACGGCAACCAATCAAGACGGACGCAGCAATGGATTGACGGCCCCCAACGGCACAGCACAACGAGATGTGATCGAAGCCGCACTGGCTGACGCCCGCATGGTGCCATCGGACGTCGATTACGTTGAAGCGCACGGCACCGGCACCAAATTGGGCGATCCCATCGAAGTCGATGCCCTCAAACAAGTCTTTGCACCTGAGCGATCCAGCAATCAACCGCTCCGAATTGGTTCGATCAAAACCAACTTCGGTCACTTGGAAGGAGCCGCCGGCATTGCTGGTGTGCTTAAGGCCGGATTAAGCATCGCTCATGGCTACGTACCGCCACACTTGAATTGCAACGCGCCCAGTGACGAAATCGACTGGTCATGGCCCGTCGAAATTCCCGTGAAGGGATCCTCCTGGGACGGCGAGGCAAGCACACGTACCGCAGGTGTGAGCTCATTTGGCTTTGGCGGCAGCAATGCTCACAT
>JBCCJB010000320.1:0-5130 GCA_039028015.1 Planctomycetota bacterium | reverse complement strand
GATCATCATCTCCGCCAGCGGCGGCGGTGCTCGTATGCACGAAGGGATTTTGTCTCTGATGCAGATGGCCAAGGTGTCAGCGGCATTGGCACGCTACAGCCAGGCTGGTGGGCTATTCATCAGCGTCTTAACCAACCCAACGATGGGCGGCGTTGCGGCCAGCTTTGCCTCGCTCGGTGACCTCGTCTTCGCAGAGCCAAAGGCGCTCATTGGTTTTGCGGGGCCTCGCACCATCAAAGCCACGATTGGAATCGAGTTGCCCGAAGGGTTCCAAACGAGCGAGTTCCTGTTGCAGCACGGATACATTGATCGCATCGTGCCACGGCGATTGTTGAAGACTGAGATTGCCAGCGCGATTGATTACTGCGGCAAATAACGGTGGGTTTGCTCGATTCTCTCCGCGGTGCTTTTCAGGGCGGATCGGGTGGCATATCACGAATCGATGTGGATGCCCGTTTCGAACGATCGCGAACGTCCGCGACGGGCACGATGAGCAATTTCTTTGTCGCCCGAGATCGGACTCGCAAAGAGGTCGTGGGTGTCAAGATCTTGGACCCCGAAAAGTACGAGTTGTTTGAGAGCCGGTTTAAAGGTCTCGGCAAACCGACTGAGGGCGAGATCGCGATGTCAATGCAACATCCGTTGATTGCGGAAACATACGAGCACGGCGTGACGACAAAAGGTCAACGCATCCTGGTAATGGAATATGTGTCCGGTCCGGGTCTGCAAGACATCATCGTGCGACAGCGCGGCGATGTGATCGAGGGAAAGCAACTTTTCCTGATGCGCCAAATGGCTGAGGCACTCGCGTATGTCCATCAACAGAAGTACATCCATCGCGATGTCTGCCCACGCAATTTTATTTGCTTGCCCAAAATCGAGGGCGTCAAGCTGATCGATTTTGGGCTGACCGTTCCCGCCACGCCGCCATTCATGGCACCGGGCAATCGAACGGGAACACCGCTGTACATGTCGCCTGAGATTGTTCGACGTCGTCGCACCGACAAACGTGTGGATGTGTTTTCGTTGGGCGTGACGTTTTATTGCTTGCTGACATTCGCGCATCCATGGCAAGGCGAAGTCGTCACCGGTCGCGCGGCGCTGCAGCATGACACCTGCGAGCCGACGCCGATATTGGATCGTCGCGCTGACGTGCATCCCAAACTGGCCCGTGTGATCATGCGGATGATCGATCCGAACGTCGATTCTCGAATGAGTTCGATTCAAGAGTTTCTCGATCAGACACGAGCGATTGAGTCGGCGTTCGAGTCAGCTTGAGACCGAGCAAACGTTCGGCATAACCGGTAAAGCTTGTCGGGTCATTGTCAAACCTTGCCGGTTTCTCCAAACGCGATGGGGCAATCCATCCGTTTCGACTGGTTTTACCGGAAGCATCCGATCGACCGCCCTGGCGTGAGACGACACTACCAACACGCAAATCGTTTCGTTCGTCAGAAAAGATACAAACGCGATGTCCGACAACAATTGGGATTGGTGGTTTGGTGATGAGCCGCATCGGGGTTCTTTGAATCGACCCTCCAAGTCACGTCGTCGTCGCCGATTGGCGATTGCGGCCGGCCTGGCGGTTGCTATGGCGTCGTGTGCGGCTGCATCAATGGCTTGGGCTGATGAAACCGACACGTCGGGTTTGTCGCTGCCGCCATTAATCTGGGCAGCGGATACGACCTGGTCGGCGATCTCGATTGATTCGGTCACCTTTGGAATGCTCGACCAGGACAACATCGAGGCACAACGGCCAGCGGGCACGATCACGCTGGCAACCCATCAAATTGACAATGATGATCCGGACGTCGCACCGCAAGGCGATCTTGGGCAACAGCGTGAAATCCGGCAGCAGCGACTAAACGATTTGCTCGGCGATGACGCTTTGCCCATGGAATTGCTCGAGGAACGTGATCGTTCCAGCGACGAAGACCGCGCCCGACGCGAAAGATTGCGAGACTTGCTTCGCGATGATGAGCCGCGGGACTCAGATGCAAGTTCACAGGTCAATGACGAGGAGGATCAGGGCGTCTTTGCAACTCCGTTTATTGCTGACGCGCTTCCCGAGGTCATCGATGGTGTGCTGACGTTGCCGCCGCTGCGTGCGGTGTCGATCGCCACCAAGCCGATTGGCAACGGTGAGGTCCCGGACGACTTTGTGGCCAGCGAAGATCTGCGAATGGTTTCCCTGCCCGAAGACGGCTACTCACGTGGGCAGTTGGTTGTGGGCACGGTGGTGCCATGGGTCGCTCCCAACACATTTTCTCATCCGCTGTACTTTGAAGATCGGATGCTTGAGCGTCATGGCCATGAACGTTGGGGATGCATGCAGCCCATTGCTGCCGGTGCTCGATTCTTCACGACCATTCCGATGTTGCCGTATCTGGCAACGCTGCAGGATCCATGCGACACGGTTTACAGCGTTGGCTACTACAGGGCCGGTTCACCGGTACCACGTTTCATGCAGCGACCGCCTTACCAACGGCGAGCGGCATTGGTTGAGGCGGCATCGATAGCGACCGGCATGATCGCATTGCCATAGGCCGCGATTTCCCGTCTTGCGTTTTATGTCATCAGACCATGGTGACTGGGATTATTCCCGCGTTATCCAACCTTTTTAAACTTGCGATTTGTCATGGATCGGCGATTCCAACCCAACCGTAGACCGTCGGTGTCACGACGTCGGCGACGTTTGACGGCCGCGTTAGCCGTCATCACCACAGCGAGTCACTTGCTTGTCGGTGGAGGTTGCCGGCTCGCACAGATCATCCCCGATGGGCCACGTGACACCAAAGCGTCGTACCACGATCACGTCGCGTTGCGAATTGAATATCCGGAGGTAACGCGGTGTGGATCAGCCAGTACAAACGCAGCGACGATGGCGAAGCGTCCTCACGCATTGGTCGATCCTTCGCAGTTGCCCGCGATCGATCTGACATTGGCCGATGCCGTCCAGCGTGCTCTCCGGTTCAGTCCGGTGTTACGAACTCTTGGTGGTTCCGTGGTCACAACGCCACAGTTGTCAGCAACCACGTTCGATCCAGCCCTGGCCCATGCCGACCCGTTGTCGGGTGTGGAAGCAGCCTTGTCCGCGTTTGATGCTCAGTACACGCAAGCGTTGTTCTGGCAGAAAACCGACCAGCCCACCAATTTCGACCCATCGGTGTTCGGTGGCGGCGGCGGATTTGATATTTTTAACCCACAGGTTCGTCAGAACACCGCGGGCAGCTTCGTCAACGAATTGGAAAAACGAACGGCAACGGGAGCGACGTTCGCGCTACGACAGGATGTCGCTTACTTGAGAACGCAGGACGCTTCGGCAGCATCGCAGTTGTTTCCAAGTTCGTTCATCGGATTCCTGGAGGCGGAATATCGCCAACCGTTGATGCGAGGTGCGGGCACGCGATACAACCAAATTGTTGGTGCCGGTGGGCCTCAGGGGATCATCGGCCAATACAACGGTGTGCTCATCGCACGCGTCAACGAGGACGTCGCACTCGCTGATTTTGAGGCGGCGGTGATCAATCTGATCGCTGATGTGGAAGAAACCTACTGGAATCTGCAAACTGCTTATCGCGTTTTGGAAGCGACGGTGAAGGGACGCGAGTCGGCACTGCAAACGTATCAGTACCAGAAAGTCCGGTTGGAGGTTGGGACGGGTCGTCAGGACGAAGAGGCGCAAGCTCGTTCGCAGTATTACCAGTTCGAAGCACAGGTCCAAGACGCGCTCGCTGGTCAAACGGGCCTGTACGCCGTCGAGCAGCGGCTTCGCTACTTGATTGGATTGCCAGCGACCGATGACGGATTGCTCAAGCCCATCACAGATCCCCTCGATGCCAAGGTTGTCTTTGATTGGCAAAGCGCCCTCAGCCAAGCACTGGTGCGCCGGGTTGAGGTTCGCCGTCAAAGCTACCAGGTCAAACGTCGCGAAATGGAACTGTATGCAGCTCGACTGAACAAACGTCCGCAGATGGATTTTGTGGGGACGTATCGCTGGCGAGGGCTCGGTGACCATTTAGTTGGGGATGGTGATAATGGCATCTTCGACAATTTGGCCGATTCGATCTCTGGTGGCAATTTTCAAGAGTGGAGTGCGGGCATGGAAATCTCGCTTCCGGTGGGTTTGCGACAAGCCAGCGCCGCGGTGGCCCACGCGAAGCTCAACCTCAAACGCGAGCGAGCCGTGCTCGCCGAAACAGAACTGCGCATCAGCCATGACTTGTCCGATGCGGCCCGCTCGATCGAGCTCACATTCCAATTGGTGGAAACCAACTACAACCGCTATCTCGCGGACCTGCGGCAGGTTGAAGTGCTGCGTAGTCGGTATCGAGACGGCACGGACAACATCAACTTTCTCTTGCAAGCCCAGCGGCAAGTTGTCACCAGCGAGTCGCAGTTCTATCAGAGCATTGCGAACTACAACGTCGCGTTGCGAGATTTTCATCGCGAGAAAGGTTCGCTGCTGGCCTACAACCAAGTGTCATTGGCGGAGGGTCCATGGTGCTCGGGCGCCCGTGCCGATGCGGTCACGTTGGGACGTTTCCTAGAGCCTCATTGTCAGCCCGAAAAGGTTCAGGTCCCTTGCCCGATCAGTAATGGTGGGTTTGATCCGTCAGCGATTCAAATGAGTTCGGCTCTTCCTGTTTCGCCAAGCGATTTGGATGAATCGGGTTCGGGTGACCCAGGACTGATTGAGGATGAGACGTTGTCGCCAAGTCGCGATGGCGTGGCATCGCCAAGCGATCTGCCGACGCCCATCGATGCGATGTCTCCGGAAGACTTGCCTCCACCGAATCAGCTCGAACCGTAGTCAAACTTGCCTTGGAGCGTGTTTTAAAAGGGGTCTGACCCTTTCCCAAGCGATGCCTTAAAGCAAGTAACACTAATCGTGGCGGCGATTTTTAGTGTGCCAACTCATCTGACCAGGGGGTCAGACCCCTTTTAAAACAGTCTCTTGGAGCGTGGGTTTGCCCCAATGATTGGGGCAGCCACCGCGTTGGTGACTTGATGTGATGTAAGGTCGATCCATTCAATGTCAGGTTGCTCAATTGCCCATGGTTGAGAATGCGACCCGCGAGATGTTTCCGCTGCGGCTGGCGCCGCTGGAGCAGTTCTTGGTGTTGGACG
>JBCCJB010000319.1:0-5131 GCA_039028015.1 Planctomycetota bacterium | reverse complement strand
CGTACTTCAACGCCCCGCCGGCATCAGCTTGTTTGCTGACCAAAATACTGGACTCGGTGTAACCGATGTTCAGAATGTCGATCTGCCGTTCTTTCGGATTGATCGGATAGAGGCCCGGTTGAAGAACCTTGTCTTGGATCCCCATCGCGAGACCGCCAGCGGCGTTGTCCGCCTGCATCGTGACAACACCAACGTAGCCCGTGGGAATCTCGACCCAACCACTTACTTTTTCTTGATTGCCCTCGCGAATCGTTTCGCGACGGACAATTTTGAATTCGAAGGCGTACGGATTGGCACGATATCGGCCTGGTCCAAATACCTTGCGCAAAATGCCTTGCGACCGCGCGATGTTCTCGCCCTGCAAATCGCCGTCGATCAAAAACTCGCCCTCGGGCAAGGGATCACCGACTTTGGAAGTAACCACACCGATTTGACCGGGCAGGATCACGATGTCCGGCACAACGGTGCGTTGCCAATAAATCGGGTTATAAAAATGACGCCCCGGTCCACGCATTTGTTCATGCACGCCGATTTCATTGTCTCGGGCCAGTCGATTCGGCGGGGCCGTCGGAGCCGACAAAACCATCGGCCCTTTGTACCTCAACAGCAGGCTGTGGCCTTCAGGAACGTACACCCGGCAAACAAACCACTGGAATGCAAAAAACAATCCGGCCAGTACCCAGACGCAGCTGATCGCCAAACTGATCCACGATGTGTGCTGACGCAGGCTCATTGTTTGTCTCCGGTGCGGTCTTTGGATAACGGGATCGTGGACACGGGAACTTCGTCGTTGACGCTGGATGACCTGGGTGTGAAGGCGTCATCACCCAGTGGCGCGTTGAACTCGTCAAAAATCGCCATCAGTGGACTGTCAGCGGTGTTGACCATCATTTGCCGGAAGCTCGGTGCCATCTTCTTCAGCATCACCCACCGAGCGTACTCATCACCTTTACCGTCATAAGCCTCGACTGCCTTGCGCCAGCCCGCCGCGTCGGCCTCATTGGTGAACGAAATCACTTCCGCATCGGCTTGACCTTTCGCCGTGATGGCCTCGGCCTCGTCCTTCGCCGCTGCGAGTTCGGTTTGGGCGACTTGCTTGCGTTGCTCCGCGGCAATGACGGCCACCTCCTGTTGGCGTTGCGCTTCGGTGGTCAGCTTGACGACCTCACGCTCAGCTTCCACGAGTGCTTCCTTGCGTCGAACCAGTTCCTGTTCGATGCGGAGTTGCTGCTCGCTGGCTTGTTGTTCGATTTCTTTGACGTACTGCTGGGCTTCTTGCGTTGCGATTTGCCTTTCGCGGACTGGCGATGCAATTTGCTGCGGCGGCGAAATCCGTGTGATCAAGGCTTGTACGATCTCTATGCCCTGGCTTTTGCAAGTTTCTTCCAACGTGGCCTGAAAGTCGTTTTGAAATTCAAGCCGTTTCTCGCCCAGAATGAAATCTCGCCCCGAGTTGTCACTTCCGCGGAGCCGACAGAATGAACGAGCATTGGGCAGAATGATTTTCTCGATGATTTCTTCTTCAACTCGAGCGTCCAGACCCTGATCATTGGCAGCATCGTTGTAGGTCACAAAGACTTCAGCGGCTCGCTCCGGATCGACCCGAAATTCGATTCGTCCATCCAAACGAACCCAGAATCCATCTCGGCTAGGAAAGCCCATTTCGCCGCCGGTCGACAAATTGAATCGCTGGCTGCGACAGTCGACCAAACTGACGCGTTGCACATATGGATTGATGTAGTAGACACCCGGATTGAGTGTGGTTTGTTGAACGCCGCGACGACCTTCGGGAACAATTAATTCGTTGGGATTGTCGGCCAAGGGCGCCGACAGCAGCGTGACCACACCTTTGAAACCAGCGGGCACCACAACGGGTTCGTGAAGTTCGACCAGCTCAACAAAGTTGTCGCGATCCAGCGATGGCGCTTGGCCAGCTTCATACACGATCGCGTTGTAAGGGTAACGTCCAGGACGAAGCACGTCGCTGACAATGCCCTTTTGAGACGCGTCGGTCGCAATCAAATTGCCGTACCCAAGGTCGTCGCCATACAGACGAATACGGACGCCCAGTTTGTTTTCCGGAATCTCGACCTGTGAGACGACATCCCAGGCCCACTTCCAGGGATTGTAAAAGTATCTTCCCTCGGTGAGCACGCGTTGCTGGATGCCTTTACGCTCGCCAAACTCGTCGTCGGCGACCAGCTCGATAGAGTTGTCAATCTCAGCGCCTGTTTTTTTGACTAAGACAGCGATGTGGCCGCTTGGCACGTCGATTCGGCAATATGCATAGACCCAAATGCCGAGAAGCACTGACAACGCGGCAATGGTTGAAATGAGCGCGCCGATCAATCCTTGACGGATCACTTTTGCCAGCGGGCCGGGTAGCGAAGACTTTGGCGTGCGTGGTGACATGCGATTGAAACAAGGCGGCGAGTGGTAAAAACGAAACCAACGTTCGGGCTGTCTTTTCGGCTAGAAAACCTAGCATGTCGGGGCGCCACAAAGCAGATTCTTGCCTGAAATGCGTAAATTGCTTGACACCCGACGTGCCAAGCGTATAGTTTCGCGGGCGTGAGGAGTGGCTGCGACCATTCGACAGTTGCTTTTTGCACAAGAGCGTTTCCCTTTCCGATGGGAAGTTTTTGGTTCCGGGTGATTTTCCGGGTACGCCGATCGGCAACGCTCTTCCGACATCGAGTGTTTGGCATGGCAGCTGCCGCAGCCAAACTTTCTTTCTTCGATCACCTGTCCCTTAATGCCTGATTGGTGGGACACGTTGACGAGTCAAAACCTTCGGGTTTGGCAACAGACCTTCGGGTTTGACTAGGAATTTTGGATGTCATCGCGGGCCAACCGCAACCGCCATGCATCTGATTGGAACGACAAATCGCGGATCCTCTACATAGTCATCGCGACAGGCTTTAAGGCGAATCGAAACGTCTTGCGAGCAACTGATTTGACCAAGGCAGATGCACTGATTGCCTAAAGTCGATCGCTCGGTCAAATCTCGACGAACCAGCGTGATGGCGGGAAGACAAGATGGCAAAGAAACGACGCGGCCCACGTTCACGGGGCGGCAACTCGGGTGGTGGACCTTCGAGTCACGAAGGTGGCCACAGTGGAAGCAATGGGAAACCTCGGTCTCGTCGACGCCGACGTGGTGGCGGGGGTGGCGGAGGCGGCGAGCCAGCCGATTTCGTCAGTGACGCTCCATTGGAAGAATGGGCTGGCATTCTCGAAATGCATCCCAACGGTTACGGGTTTCTACGCAGCGCCAGTAACAACTACACCCGAGAACGTTCCGATCCGTTTGTTCCGGGAACGATGATCGAGAAATTTGGGCTTCGCCAAGGAGTGATGCTCCAAACGATGGTCCAACACGCCAAACGAGCTCAAGGACCACGTGTTCGAGAAATTCTCGATGTCGATGGAATGCCACCGGAAAAATTTGCCGACACGCCGAACTTTGATGACCTCACAGCGGTCAACCCTGACGAATGGCTCAAACTAGAGCATGGCAAGCGGCCACTAACCAATCGTGTGGTCGATCTTCTGGCTCCGCTGGGAAAAGGTCAGCGAGCGTTGATCGTCGCGCCGCCGCGAAGCGGTAAGACGATCATGCTTCAGCACCTCGCCGAGGGCATCGCGATCAACCATCCCGATGTCAAACTGATGGTGTTGCTCATTGACGAGCGTCCTGAAGAAGTGACCGATATGCGTCGCAGCATTCAGGGTGGCGAAGTGATCGCCAGTAGTTTGGATATGGACATTGAAAGTCACGTGCGTTTGTCGCAACTCGCGATCGACCGTGCCAAACGTTTGGCTGAATCTGGCCAAGACGTTTTCTTAATGCTTGACTCCATCACGCGTCTGGCTCGCGCGTTCAACAAATGGGTCGGCAAATCCGGGCGTGGTCGTGGCACGATGTCCGGAGGTTTGGACGTCAGCGCAATGGACATTCCGAAGAAACTATTCGCGACTGCACGCGCGTTTCAGGAGGGTGGTTCACTGACGGTCGTTGGCACCGCTTTGGTCGACACTAACTCGCGGATGGATGATGCGATCTTTCAAGAGTTCAAAGGAACGGGCAACATGGAACTCGTGCTCGACCGACGGCTTGCCGATCGACGTGTTTATCCCGCCATCGATATCTCACAGAGTGGGACACGACGCGACGAGCTGTTGCACGACGAAGAGACTTACGAGACGATCACGATGCTGCGCCGGACTATGTCCGAGATGCACCCGGTTGACGCGATGGAACAACTCACAAAGCAGTTGGGCCGATTCGAGACCAATGATGAATTCTTAAAACTCATTGCGGGTGCCAAGATGGCGTGAGCCGTCACTTCGGAGGATAAGCGAATTGGTGAGCGGCCTCACTGGAACTGAGGTACCCCGCAAGGGGCTGCGGGTTCGAGTCCCGTGTCCTCCGCTAGATTGATCTACAATGGAGCCATTCGGATCTCGATTGACTCTGTTTCATGACAAATCTTCCCGGCATCGCCCAATTTCGAATCGACGATCACGCCGCGATCATCACGGGCGGTAGCAAAGGACTTGGTCACGTCATGGCGGCGGCGTTGGCATCGGCGGGTGCTAATGTCGTGCTTGTCAGCCGTCACGAGCAAGAGGCTATCGCGGCAGCTGCCACGATTGCAGATCAATATGGCACACAGGCGATCGGGATGGCGGCGGATGTGTCCGACGAGTCTCAAGTGCAATCGATGGTTAATCGATGCCTTTCGGAATTTGGACAGGTCGACATTCTGATCAACAATGCTGGGATCAACATCCGTGGTCCGATGGACGACCTATCGCTAGACGAATTTCGTCAGGTCCAACGGATCAACGTTGATGCTGTTTGGCTGTGTTGCAAATACGCCGCCGCACAAATGAAGAAACGCCGTTACGGTCGCATCATCAACATGGCCAGCTCGCTGGGTTTGGTCGGGCTTGCCAACCGAACGCCCTATGCAACCAGTAAAGGCGCGGTGGTTCAATTGACTCGGTCACTTGCGCTCGAACTGGCAGCGGACAACATCATGGTCAATGCGATTTGTCCAGGACCATTTTTGACACCGATGAATGAACCGATTGCGGAAACGGAAGAGGCAAAGGAATTCATTGT
>JBCCJB010000318.1:0-5142 GCA_039028015.1 Planctomycetota bacterium | reverse complement strand
TGCGAGCCGCGTCGCTGGTCGAAAGACAATCAAGCACGCGGGCGGACAACTCGAGCGGGCTGACGTGGTAGTTAACGCTCAAGCAATCGCACGCGAATTGGTTGAACGAAACCACAGAGATCCCCCAGTCGCCGCCGCTGACCATCTTGGCCAAGATTTGCATCCCGACATCAAACAGATCGCGATAACGAGGTACAATCGGACCCGCGACCAGGTTGCCGTAACGGTCGACGTCCAGCATTCGCGGCAATGGCGAATCCCAGACCGCAGGCACGTCTTCGCCCGGGTGCCATGACAACAGTGTGGGCACATGCCACGTCGAACCGCCTTCAAGCTGCAGCATCGCACCGACGCTTTGCTCAGTCCGTTTCAAACCGTCCGGTTTTGGCGTATTATCTTTGGGCCATCCGATCCAGTACGGCGGCGATTCTTCATCGCCCTGTGGAGCCGGCAGCCACGTTTGTTGATCGGGATAGACCCCAACCGATTGATCACCAATGTCGCCAGCGATCGCGACCGCACCGGCACCGCCCGATGGGCCTCGTGTAACGCCGCGAGTTTCGATGGACATGCCGTCAAAGGCATATTGCAGGCCGAGTTTGCTGGCCACGTCCTGCGTGACCATCGCAACGTCGGGCACAAAGTACAGAAACCGACTCATTCCGCTGCCACCGGTTCGGTTTGACTATTCTCCGCGGCAGCTTTCAAACTGTCGTTGGCGATTCGCGACAAGATTTGTTGCAACGTTTCGCGGGGCTGGTTCTTTGTCTCCACGGCGTCAAGCAACCGACGCTTTTCATCGTCGTTAAACTTTTCCGCCTTGGCCGTTGCGGGCACGAGTCCCATGCCCGACACACGAGCGATCGCGGCCGCCACGTCGGCGATGGAATCCGTGGTTAACTTGCCGGGTTGACCGTCCGTCGACTCTTTGCCTGTCTGAGTCCGTTTGATGGGCATTGCGTGGGTTCCAAATGGGAGTAAAAATCAAGACCAGCCTAAGATCAGGTTGGCAGCGTTTCGGTGAACGACATGATCAACATGTCGTTGTTGGTGTCGTCCAGTGCCGTCACCATCACGTTCATCGAATGCGGTGTGTTGTTGCTGGCCGACGTGATGTTGTCGGCGGTGACCAACCCATGAGCACTGATTTTGGTGTGCACACCGCCGGTTTCGAAATCGCCGGTGGCCAGTTTGCGACGACGCAGCATCACAAACGTGTTGCTGTGTTCGCCTTTGACGCCTTCCAGCGGAATCACCGCATCACCAAACTTGGCCACGTCGTGCGTCGCGATCGTCAGCTTGGGTTGGTTCGAGTTGACCTGCAGGCTTTTGGGATAGCTTTCGCCGTCATCAAACTCCGCTTCGATGGCGACACCAAAGTCAATGTTCAATGATGTCTTTCGTGTGATCGCGGTTCCGGCCAGTTGAGCATCACCCAAATGCAATCCGATCGAATCGGTGATGCCTGTGGGCAATGCCTGACCCGTCGCGACGGTGACCGGTTTGTTGGTGCCGTCAAAGATCGCCAGAATCTCACACGATATCGTCGCCCGTTGGCCTTGTTGTGCCGTCAACGTTCGCGGCACGACGTAGCCGCGACCGATGCTGACCTTGCGATGCACGTCGCCCGAGTTGAGCGACCCGCAGTCTTCCTTGTCGATTTGATGCAACGCAAACCCGGCCCCTGACAAACAGATGCCCTTGGAACCGGTCAGGCCAAGCACCGCCGGAATGTCGTGCGATGTGAACGAGCCTACCGAACCAATCTGGTTGACCTCGCCAAACTGCGGTGCCGTCGCACCCGCGGTGACCTCGCTGTTGATCTCCACACCGCTGGCAATGCTTTGTTCGGTAATGCCACCGATCGCAGTGCCGTTGATTTCGATGCCGTACGGTACAAAACGACCCATCGCGAAACTCTTGGTTTGGGGTTATTTGGAAAAACGAGGTTGGAATCGAGCCTGCCAGTATTGGCCCAGCGTGATGGCTTCTTGATCGGTCACGGTCGTGAACTCGCGGACCATGTTGATGTTGGAATCGGGGTGCCTGAAATTCAGCTTGCGAGCGCCGCGATACGTTACGCGGACGCCGCCTTGGTTGCCGATGCGTCCGGTGCCCTTGCGAGCAATGATGCGAGCCGATTGCGTCAGCCGGCGGACCTCACCCGAAAACACCAGCGGATACGTGTGGCCAAAGCGTCGCAATTTCACTCGGTTGTACCGGGGCTTTCGTTTGCCATACCCGGCCTGCCTTGCGTGCTTGTGCGTGAACCGTTTGGGCCGGTATTGCAAATGAAACGTTTGCCCGGTTTCCTCCCACGACACACCGCTGGCGTCGGCGTACCGCTTGCGGAGCGACCGGCCAATGTTTTCGCCGTGAATCTTGACCCCGGCCAACATCAGCGAATCTCCCAGGTCACCAGACCAAACCAACGCGGCAATTCAGGACTCGGATCCAGCCGCTCGTCACCTCGCATATCGGCCGGACGTTTTTCCGCACCCTGATACACCGGATTGACGACCGACAAATGCGTGCTGCCGGGGGTGGGTTCGCCGCGACCAGTCAGTGCCAAGCACTCCGAAACAATGCTGCCAAACTGATCGTTGACCCAGCCGTGTTGGTCAGTGGCCAATTCACCGATTGATGCTGGCACATAGAACTCGATCCACGTTTCGAGCGTTCGCTGGGCGATGTCTAACAATCCGCCAAACTCATCGGTGCTCAAATGAACTTCGCTGTCGCACACCATCGCCGAGGGGCACGACAGCACCGGCACGTTGAACTGATCCACGTCGTGGCCATACGTCGTGATCCGAGGCAAAGCCGATGTCGCATCGGACACATCAAACAACGACTGCACCGTCGCACATGCCGCCAGCATCAGCCGCATCTTATGCGGGGCACGGAACATTCCGGTGGGTGTGTACGACATGATGACAGAGACAAAATCACCCAAAGCGGGTTTTGACGGGTTGGGTTTCGTGCTGCGTTTCGCGACCGCACAGCAGTGTCATTTGCGCCCGATCGCGACCGAGCACTCGACGCACGGCTAGCCGCACTTGCGTGTCGGTGTTGGGATCGGTCACCACAATGCGGTCACGGCCCGATTCGCTGACGTTAATCGGGACCTGCTGCAAATCGACAACCCGGCGTGTCGGCAAATCGACAATGACATTGGTTCGCGTGGTGCGTCCTTTGTGTTGGTTCAGCGTCGCACGTCCTTCGCCACGCAATTGGTTGTTGCCTTCCTCGTCACCCCAATCGATCAAAGCGTTGATGGTGAACTGGTCGTCGCTGTCACCGAGCGGCTGGAAAATGATCGATTCGGCAAACAGTTCGGGATCAAAAAAGACATCGTTGAGTCCATCAATCGTTTCGTGCAGCGTCGGCATGGGTTCAGACTTGATCAGGACTCAACGGATTCTTTCTCTTTTTCTTTGACCGATTTGATCCATTCCAGAATCTTTCGCTCGGCCGCCTCGCCCAGACCTTCGCATTCCTTTTCGATCGAGTTACCCGCTTCGACAAACGCAATGACGCCGTCGGGCGACGCCAATCGCGGTTCGGGAATCTTGGCCGCGTTTTCGACCAGCTTGCCCGCGACCTTGGCATCCAAACCTGCCTTCACCAGCACCGAAGCCGGATCGACCACATCGGCATCCTTTGTGCCATCACGCAACGCTACGATCTCTTTCGTGCTGTCCCAGTCGACTTTGACTCGGTCAAACTCATCCAGCCGAGCAATGACCAGCGAGTTGCCCATGTCTTTCATCAACGTGTCGATGTCAGACTCTTGCACCGGCGTGGCGACACCGACTTCGAATCGGTAGTGGCCAATCGGCTTGTCGTCCTTGTCTCGAATTGTGCGATGAAACGGCTTGCCCCAATTGGGTTTGACCGTCACCAACGTTTGATCGCCGGTGGTGGGTTCAGGCGTTGACTTTGCCATCGAAAAACATCAATCAGTGAAAGGAAATGAGCGAGCAGGTTTGATCAGTCAATCACCGATCACGAACCGGTTTGCAGCTTGGCTCGGCTGGCGTAGAACCATGCCATGTAACCGATCTCGAATCGGCTGCGGGTCATCATCTTGACGTGTTTGAATTCAATGTCGTCCATACCCTTGGGCTGGTACTCGACGTCGCTGCGTTCCTGATGCACGTACGGTTTGATTTCCGCACCGGTGTAGTAAAGGTCGATCGTGTTGGCTTGCATCCGCGTCAACGGCAGCACTCGCGGACGAATCAGCGAGTAGTTGTCCACCGCGACGACGGTGCCGCCAACGTCTTCGCCCGTCAGGTTCTGGCCATACGCCTTACCGACGGCTTTGGCATACGACGCCGGCACACACAACGTCCATGTGCCCTCAACGTCGAGCACCGTGTCGATGAAGTTTTCGCCGTCATCGCCTTTGAGCAACATCATGTCGACGGCCATGTCGTCGACGATGTCGCGAATTTCCTGCGGTGTGGGCGTCGCTGCCGCAGTCACATCAACCGTCCGCAAATTGGACTGCGGCCCCGAATTTCCCGACACGTGATCGCTGTCAAAGAAGAACTGGCCGTCATAACACTGTGACGTTTCGGCCGCGTTGATCACGTCGACCAACCGGTTGTCGGGCTTGCGTCGTGCTTTGCTGACCAAGCTATTGGCGACCGGCGACAACATGCCGATCGAATCGTCCTCCATTGCCTTCTTTTGCAACTGCAGCGAGCTTTCCCATTCGCGGTTTTTCACCGCGTAATCGTACGCAAGCAGTTCTTTGAACTTTCGCGGCCCCAACCATTCGCGCATGCCGGGTAGAGCACCGATCCACGCGTATCCCTGCGATTCGCTGGTCGTGCGGCTGGTCATGCACAACGTGTCGACCACACGCTCGCCGACCGGCGTGTTGAGCGCGATGTCGATCAGGGTCGTCAATCGCTTGACCGTCTGACGGACGGCTTCGTTTTGTGCCAGAGCTGGCATGGTTCTGCTTCCTCCAGTGACGTATGGGTTCAGTGATTGGTTATGGTGAATCGTTTGGTGATCAGGGGGCTTGAGGGTCCAGGTCGACCATCACCCGCGTCGCTGAAACGACCTCGGAGATCGTGCCGATGTAACTGTTGCCGCTGGCCGTCTTCGTGACCGTGTCGTTGTCGA
>JBCCJB010000317.1:0-5148 GCA_039028015.1 Planctomycetota bacterium | reverse complement strand
TCCGCGCTCACGCATGGGGATCCAGGGATACATCGCTCTCGACATGCCCGGAAACGCACCCGCCTCACCAGCCCCGAACAAAAAACGAACGATCAACATGGCCGGGAACGACCAAACCGCGGCCGTCAAACCGGTAAACAACGACCAAATCGCGACAATGGATGCCAGCACACGACGCGGGCCAAATCGATCGGAAAGATAACCCGCGGGCGTCTGAAACAGGGCATAGCCGAGTGAGAATGCGGCGAAGACCCAGCCCATCTGGCGATCGCTAAGCGAAAGCTCGGAGACCACATCCGCCTTGGCCGCCGAGATGCAAACACGATCGACGTACAGCAACACGGATAACAAGAATGTCCCCGCCACCAACAACGTTCGTTTGGGGAAGGGCATGGGCGAATCTGTGAGGCCGAATGGGGAGGGCGGATATTTCGTTGACGTCGAGTTTGAGTTGGGATGTTAAGTGAGTAGATTCATCGCTTCCATTGGATAATCACGTTGCATCATTTGGTTTTTCCAAACAATGACATTTTCGGTTCGGGGCACCGACGCGTTAACGATTCAGCAGATGCGAACGTTTTGCGAGGTCATTCGGTGTGGTGGCTACGCAGCCGCAGCTGAATCACTGGGGATGTCCGCGCCGACGATTTGGGAGCAGGTCAAAGCAGTTGAGTCGATTTACCAAGCAAAATTATTTGCTCGATCCGGTCGCAATGTGACACCCACGGCAGCGGGTCACGCGCTAAGCGATTTCTTACAGCCCGTGCTGGCCGAAGTCGAATCAACATTCGATCGTTTGGCCGAACAGCAGGGCCAGCCATCAACTCAAATCACGCTCGTGACGGGAGCGCGGATGATGATGGAGGAATTGGGCAGCCCACTGCGTCAGTTTCGTAGGAAGCATCCCAGCATCAGTCTGCGGATCAAAACGGCGGACAATATCACGGCACAGCAAATCGTGCTGCGTGGTGAAGCTGACCTCGCCTTGCTGATCCAACCGCCCGAAGAATTGCGAGCTGCGGGGATCGACTGTCGAACGTTGTATCCATTGGAAGTCCTCGCCGCGTTGCCGCCACGTCATCGCTTGATTCGCCAGTCATCGATCAAACTCGTGGATTTGATTGACGATGATGTCATTGTCGGCAGTCCCGAGACAGTGGGGCGGCGACTTTTGGAACAGGCTCGTTTCCGATTGGGCATGACGCAGCCGCTGAAGATTGCCGCCGAAACGGACAACAGCGCCATTACGATCGCGTGCGTCCGAGCCGGACTTGGTGTCGGCATCATCGCGGGACGTGCTGATGGAACGCTAACGCGTCACATTCAAACGCGATCGATCACCGATGAGGTGGGACAGGTCAACGTCGTTGCGGCGTATCGAAAGGGTCGACGCTTTACCCAAGTCATCGATGACCTTGTCAATCAATTAACCGCACTTGGGTAGAGCGCTTTAAGGCACAGTTGACTCCATGTTTCGAGCTGATCGATTTCTTGGTGCAACCGTTTGACCGATACAAACTCACCCGCTGCGATGTCAGGTTCGTTACTGCGAACGGCGGGTTGATCCAAGATGTATCGATGGATGACGCCGAGGTGAACACGGCCCACTTCGTTCGAATCGTCGTAAAGCAAACCTTCGCGGGAATCGACGTAGGACGAATCGATCACCACTTCCTCGTCCAATTCGCGCTTCATTCCGGTGGTGTACGGATCCGCATCGCCATCGGCGTCTTCTTCACTGATATGACCCCCAACACCGATGCTCCGCTGCGCGTGCAAGCGGCTTTCGCCGGAGCCGCCACCACGCGTGTAAGCGAACAACTGCACGTCGCCGGTCTGATCATCGGTCCATTGCATCAACACATAAGGAATCAATTGCTTGAAACTCGGATCCGTTTCCATCTCGCTTCGCGGACGATAGGAAAGTTGATCGCTTGCGAGGATCGGTTTCAGGAATCGATCGACTTCGCGGGTGAATCCGTCAATGACGCCAATGGCGTCAATCAACGACGCGGGGACGACCAAAACGTGTTCTTCGGACACGATGACGGTACTCCTTTCAATTGTGATGGCTTGCTCCGCTGGATCCGAGTAATCGCAACGATTTCCACGAACCAACTCACAGTTTGGAAAGCTACCGACCACGGCACCCATTCGCCACCCGGTAATGGCTTGGGCCTCGTCCACCATTAAATTACCCGTCCCAGAGTAAGCCGATGGGCGATAGCCCCGGTTTCCAAGAGAGCCGACGCTAGCGAGTTCGGCTAATTTAGTAGCTTATTTGCGGACGAGTCCTCACTGCCGCGTCAGTTCATTGGGAAGGGTGCCCATTTGAAAACCGGCGATTTGTGAGTCGACGACTTGCAGCGTCTTAAGCCGCATCGTCAAACTCCACAGCGTCAGGTTGGCACCGGGTCGGCCCATCGAATCGGTTTGCCACATCCGCGCCGGTTGGCCAGCAATCCCATCGATGGTGAACAAATCTTTTGCGGCCGCATAGCCACACCGCGATGCCATCGCCTCAATCAAACCGCTTTCAGTTCGATTGCGAAAGCGAACACCATTAAAGGCGTTCATTTCCCATGCTATGGGAGAGGCCTCACCGAGCACACGCGTGCGGCTCGAGCCGCCGGCGTCATTGATCGCCAGTCGCAAACGCTGGCAATCCAAAGTCATCTGATCTATGCCGAGTTGGTTCATGGACATTGCGTCAATCTCGGTTGCAAAATCTGGCACAGTCTGACGTGCCACACGAACGTTGCCGATGAATTCCAACGTTTGCGCATCCACTTGAGCTTGCATGCGATCTTCGTAGACCAAATGCACTCCGCTGAGCGATTTCGATGAGACGCTCGCACGTGAGTTGGGGATTGAACTCGAATTTGATGCAGAGATGCCACGACCGGGTAGCGATGCTTCGATCAGCCCGCTCGTGTGAACCGCCCCCTGGTTTTGTTGGTCGGCGACATCGCTGGGGCTCGCCGACTGACCAAGGAAACCGCCGTCGCCTTCCTGAAGCCAGGCGTTGTAGCTGCCTGCGTATGGCGCAACAATTTGATTGGTCTCTCCGGGAAACCAGCTCAGTTGGCGTGTGCGGAATCGATGTCGTCCCGTTTGCTGTCCATCGTCGGCAAACTGCAGTGATTGAAGCGTCACTCCGTCGGATGTTTCGCTTTGAATTCGGACCTCCTCGATTTGAGCGTCCGTTCTTTCGGGTGGTCGTGATAGAGGGTTGCTTGTGGCTCGCGTTTGCAACGACACGGGCTGATCGAAAAAGATTGTGAGCGTTTCGCCATTGAGCGACAGTTCGTTCAGCGCACCATTTTGTACGAGCACACCCATCACGGAGACGCCGCCATCCAAAACGGCTTGGCGGCCATCGAAGGTGAGGGCTTCGCTGAATCGGCATTTCGGAAGCCGACTCCAACGAGTGGTCGACTCGGGCGCTGTCGGAAGCATCGAACGCGGAATGACAAACTCGCCAGATCCTGGGATGTCGATGCGGTCTTCGTCGGGGCGAATTCGGATCTCTGAACCAACGAAGTAACCATCTCCATAATCCAAGCGGGCTAGCTGACCTGGTTTCGCACGCAGCTCCATCACGTCGGTCGCGCTCCCATCACGGATGATTAACTGCTCACCACGCAGAATCGCCATCTCATTAGACGGGGCATCGGTGCGTTGATGCTTTGATGCGTTGTTGTTGGAATCGCTTCCATCGTCACGGGGAATGGGTAGGTTCAGCGGATAAGCAACCGAGACATCGCCGTCGACGCTCAAGCTGGATGAAACGAGTTCGCCGCGATCCAACCGCAATTTGGCTGCGATCTGACGACCTCGCAGCATCGCTGGTGGTCGTTGTGACGTTGGCTCATCGACAGGATTTGTGACCGCCTTGGGTTGTCGAATCCACGTTTGGCCACGATTGGGTCGACCGGGCTCTTGCTGTGACACTGTCGAAGCGTTGGCAGCAGTCCCCGCATCTTGTTCTTCAAAGAACAAATACAGCTCTTCGGTTTGCACATCAATCATGGGTGACGCGATGCGAACATCCCGGCTCGCAGCGATTCGGTCGGGTGATAATCGCGTGTCCCACTGCGACATGGCTGCCGGATCGTTACCGCGAACAATGCCCTCGACATGCCCCGCTTCGAAGCGACCACCGTCGGCAAGGGTGCCATGCAAGCCACCGCCGCACTGGATAAAGAATTCGGTCGCTTCGGATTGGTTTGAATCCGATTGTGGCTCAATTTTTAACTCGTTCCCCCAAGTCAGCGAATCCAAAACCCGGTCGATGGCGCGATCTTGCAGTTGGCCGCCGCCACGTACGACCAACGTTCCCAATCGTTGTGGATCCGAAGGGTCGAATTGATACGTCATCTGCGAAAGCGTCGCGGTCAAGTTGCCATGTCGAATGCGCACCGGGATGTTCTTACGGGATTCGGAAGCCAGCATGGGTTCAGCGATCAATCGACCTTCAATCGGATCGAGCATCAAACGATGTGCAGTCAACTCGGACGCCTGCGATCCGATGTTTGCCCGCACGGGTGTGCCTTCAGCGATGATGCGATCAATCCAATCAAGGACACCGTCGCGTGTTCGATTCGCATTCATCGGCTCGCGAAGTGTCAGCGAAAGCGATTCGCATTGAAAACGATCGGTCCAGTGGTTCGATCCACTGGATGATGACGTGGACCAAGGATTCGCGTCCCCGTGTTCCGATCCGTCCGGCGTCTTACCGGACCGCTTGGTCGAGTCGGCAAAGTGCAACAATTCGACATCGCGATTGAGATTCAGCTCATCGAGCGCGAAGTCATAGTCGATGGTGCCACCACAACGGATTTCAACGCGTTGCGGATAACTGCCATCCGCATTGGGTCTTCCCAGCGGCAGCGTCAATTCACGAAGGTAAATCAATTCCATGCGGTCCAGCGCGTCTGTCACGTCTGACCCTGGTCGAGCGGAGGTCACCGATGGTCCCGTCGCCAAATGCAGGGTGAGGTCGCGACCGACCAGCACGGCGTCACCAACGTGCATATGAATGGGTTGCGTCGTCCAAATTCGACGGCGATCGATTCCGACTTCCGCGGTGCGGATATCGAGGCGCTGCGTTGCGTCAGGAAGGCTGTTGCCATGTGTGATCGCATC
>JBCCJB010000316.1:0-5150 GCA_039028015.1 Planctomycetota bacterium | reverse complement strand
GAAAGAGCCTCCTCGGCGAATGATGTCTTCATGCGGGAAAAGCTGACCATTCCGGCGAGAGAACCCAAAGCCACGGCAAGAGCCCAACTTGCCGTAAAACATCGGGAAACCGATCCGCGGTGGCGAACCGGCGCAGATTTGAAGCGTTTCAATGCGTAGAACATGCGGAGCAGAGACAAGTTGGAAGGATGATCAGTCAACGTTACGAAAGACATTCATGCGTCGAATCGGCCAAACCCCGAATTTCGCCACCGCGGAGCGGTTCTGCGACTATCTCGAAACCAAGTCCATTCGAGCGAAAACGGATACGGAAGACGATCCGGAATCGCCGCATGACATTTGGATTCGCGAAGAACGCGACGTTGATCCGGCACGCGATATTCTAAACGAATTTCTGCAGCGGCCGGACGATTCGAAGTTCGACGCGGCTGCCGAGGCGGCGACGCTACGACGTCAACGCGATCGTGAAGTGAAGACCAAATTACGCCAACAGAACAAAGCCCAGCAAAGGCTTCGTGGTCGCGGCAGTTTCGCGGGCGGTTCGCCGACGACGGGAAGCATTCCGGTCGTGATCACCGTGATCGTGCTGTCGACGATCGCAAGCTTCGCTACCAATTTTGGCAACCCAAAACCCTCATCAGAGCCCGGTCAATTATCGTCGGAACAACGTATTTTCACGTCGCTATCGTGCGTCGATCGAATTGCTTACCGAGCGACCGGCGATCAGTTTTTGAGTTTGAAGAAGGGCGAAATCTGGCGTCTGATCACTCCGATGTTTCTGCACGGGGCAACATTTCACCTCGCGTTCAATATGTTGGCACTCTTTACGCTTGGCTCGGTGGTGGAGCGAATTCATGGCAGCGCGTTTCTGGCCGGCTTGTTGCTGATTTCGCAAGTTGGCGCGATGGGACTACAGATGAGTATCCCCGAGCTGCCCTTGCCACCGTTATTGATGGAAAGCCCGATCGCGATCGGAGCCAGCGGTGCGGTCTTTGGTGTGTTCGGATTTGTTTGGATCCGACCGAAGATCGAACGTGATTATCCGGTTGAGATTCCACCGATGAATGTGGCTTTGATGCTCGGATTCTTATTCGTCTGCATGACTCCATTAATTTCGGGCATCGCCAATGGAGCTCACTTGGGTGGATTGGTGATCGGTGTGATCGTGGCTCGGTTTTGGCCCACGCGTTGAGCGACAGTGCCTGGTGGCGTCCCTGTGAGCCGACGGCGCTAGCCGCGGGCGTCCGTTGTGCGGCTTCTTCAACTTCAGCCCGACGCTAGCGCGTTCGGCTAACTTTTCGAAGCCTGACGCTAGCACGTTCGGCTCACGCGGCATCGGATCGGTTATCACAGGTCACCCGACTGACGTTCGGATTCTGTCATCCGGTACATGTCATGAATGAGATCGATGTCGCATTGTCGCTGGGTGACATTTCGTCGCGAGAACATTCGGGCTTGCGTGTTCACCATCACGTCCGGTGGCAACAAACTGGTTTGACCAAACAAGCGTGCGTAGTTGACGTAGCTCGGCACGTTGGCGGTGACAAAGCCGTACATCATGCTGCAAACGCCAATGACTTTGCCGGTGAAGATGCCGGTGTTTATCGCGGACTTTGAATAGTCGCCCATGATGCATCCCAAGAACTGCATCCCCGTGGCGATCTTTTGTTCTCCATAAGTCATGTTGATTTGACCGTAGGTGTTCTTGAGGTCGCTGTTGCACGTTCCGGCTCCGAGATTGATCCAGCTACCTAGGTAACTGTGTCCGAGAAAACCATGGTGTTGTTTGTTGGTATAAGGCTCGATCATCGACGCTTCGACCTCGCCGCCGATTTTTGTTGTGTGCCCCAGCGCGACACCGTCTTTGATTGCCGAATGCTCCAACACGCGCGTGTCATGTCCGGCATACAGTGGGCCTTCAAGAAAACAGAACGGTCCGATTGAAACGTCTTCATCCAGCACGATTGGACCATGATTCACATCGATGCTGGCGTAAGCGCCGATGGTCACACCCGGCTGAACAAAGACACCGTCTTCACGCTGTTGATAGTCGCCATGTTGGATGCGATACGCGACCGAGTCGTCCATGCACTTCATATGAGTCGCAACGACGTCGTGCGGCCAGTGCCAGGCCGTCAGCGTCGACGTGCTGTCGTGACCACGCGCGATCGCGTACGACCACTGCGTTTGATAATCACCGTTGACCGCGGCACCTTCGGGTAACCAAGCCGCGATCACGTCGCTTTCTTCATCACGTGCCAGCGAGATTTCGTTGGCACTTACTAGTTTGCAAAGCGTTTCGTAATTGGAAACTGATGGCGCGATTCGTGCTGAGACAATCAGCAAACCATCTTTTGAAGACCCATCGGACTGCAGTTCATCCGGCGGCGATTCAAGCCCGATGTCCGCCTGTTGAATGGCAACCAAATGAGGTCGCACATCGGCATTGATGACCAAACCCGATTGGCGTTTGGCAAGTTCGCGTAGCCAATCCATCAGGCAATACCCAGCACATCGGATGGCATAAGCGGGCCGCGACAACGTGATCGGTGCCATTTGGGCAACCGTCTCGTCTTCAAAACAGATCACTCGCATGAATGTCTTCGCCTTTTAATCCCGTTGAGCCGGATAATCGAACCATGCTTCCGCCCGGGCATGTTCGCACGTCGCAGCAATTCTCAAAAGCCCTTCGCTGGCCACCTAAATTGTTGATGTCAACGATCTGTCCATTGACGAGATCAACGTGGTGAAAGCGAAATGTCGTCACTTGGCCGTCGGCAACGAGCAAGCGAAACAAAATATGCTGCAAGGATCTAAACTCGGGAAGATCATCCATGCGATTGGGCTTACTGCGGTCTCAATCGCGTCGGCTCGATTAACCGCAGCGGAATCGCCAACGTTGATCGATCAGGCAATCAATGATTTGGCACACGCTTCGCCTATGATTCGTTCGGCGGCGGCTGAAACGATTCATCGTTCCGCAATCGACGCGTCTGTGGATCAGTGGGCAGCGATCAGCCAATCACTATTACGTCTGAGTGTCGACCGGGATGTTGACTTGCAATTGACCGCCTTTGATTTGCATCAGCGTGCACGTTTTGATCGACAAAATCGAGTGCTGAACGAATGGGCTTGCACGAATGCGTTATTTCCAACCAATGAATTCTTTGGGGCGATGAATGCGTCCTGGTCGCATTTTGCAAGTCGTGCTGGCGATGATGCGGATAGCCGACTCGTCTTTGTCGATCTCTGGCTTGATGATGTCAGGACGGTTCCGGAGAAGCTGTGCGTCGATCTTGGCATGACTTCGCATGGTTGGCATCGTTGGCGAACGGACTTTTCATCGCGTTTGGCGGAATCACTCAAGATCGAATCGGCAGCGATCTGGCGACATCAATCCGCCACCGCGCGTGTCGCGCGTCAGTTGATCGAGAACGTTGTGATGCGCAATCCAATGAGATGGTCCTTGGAAGATCGTTTGCACATTTGCTGGGTTCACGACTGCGATGAAGTCGCTAGGAATTTGTGTCGTCGCGTGCTGGATCAATCGAATCTGATGCCCATCGAAGCTGCGACGACATTTCTTGCCGCCGAACGTTGGGGTGGCATCTTAAACCGCGAGGATTGGACTCGTTGCTTGTCGGATTCTCGGCCATTACCGATTCGCCCAAATCAGTGGCATTGGATTCGCCATGCTGACGCACGTCCGGACGATGGACGAAGCCGATGGTCGCGACCGCATGTGCAGGATGTTGCCATTTGGGCGTGGATGTCACGCAGCGGCATCGATCAACGTGATGCGGGAATGAAGCAATTGAAAGCCAATCCCATTTGGTTGATTGAGCCTCTGACCGTCGGCTTTCTACGCTCCCAAGACCGACAACACTGGTTGGCCCAAGCTGATCAAATTGCGAACTCAATCTCCAACTGAATGATCGCTGATCACTTCGGTTTGCTCATCAATAATTTGTAGTGGCCAACTCCCAACAGGTCGTCGATGCGTTGTCGTAGTTCGTTGGTGATATCAACCCGATATCGAGCTGCTTTCAAATGAACGGTCTCGCCTTGGGCGAGCGTGACCGAAAAACTCAGTTCCTTGCTCCCAGGATAGCCGCGAACGATTTCTCGCACTTTAGACATCGTCGTTTGATCGTGATGGACCTCATCCATGCGAATGCGAATGCCATGGGTGTAGCGCGTATCGAGTTCGTCGATCGGGATCAGTTCATCGATGATGATGTTGACTTCATCCCCGCCGCCGCGTCGATCGCATTTGCCTTTGGCTAACACCACCGCGTCGGGTTGCACACGGTCGCCATACGAGGCGAACCCGCGTGGCCATAATATGCAACGAACGTTGCCTTGCATGTCTTCCAGGTCAAAGTTTGCGTACTTGCTGGGTTGATTCGGTTTGGGATTCTTTGTGTGGGCGATTTTGATGCTGCTGATCATGCCACCCAAAATCACGTCGTCCCGGTCCTGGCACTGCGAAAGTGACTCCGTCATGTGCGTGCGAAATGTTGACAGAACCGGCTCAAACTCGGCGAGCGGGTGGCTCGCCAAATAAAAGCCGAGGACTTCTTTTTCGGCAAGCAGCTTCTCACGTTCCGGCCATTCCTCCATATCCGGCAAGGGTGCGGCCACCGATTCGGATGCTTGGTCATCTTCATCATCAAACGCACCAAACAAACTCGCCTGGCCGCTCTTCTTATCGGCTTGGACGGCGGCGCCCGCCTGGAGAGCGCGATCGACGATGGCGGCGAGTTGGCTGCGGCAGGCTCCGAAGCTGTCCATCGCTCCAGCTTTGATCAGCGTCTCGATTGCAGATCGATTGCAATCATGGGGATCAACGCGTTCGCAAAAATCGAAGATATCTTTGAAGGGGCCATTCTTTTCGCGTTCAATCTGAATCGAGCTGGCTGTTGAGCCACCGCATGCTTTGATCGCGGACAATGCAAATGGGATTTTTCCATCACGCACTGTGAAATCAGCATTGGAAAAGTTGACATCCGGCGGCGACACCTCGATGTCCATTCGATCGCAGTCTTCCATGTGTTCGACTAACGCGTCCTTGCGCTTGAAATTGCGTCCTGAGATATCGCTCGAAAGCAATGCGGCCATGAACTGCAGCGGGTAGTGCGCTTTCAGAT
>JBCCJB010000315.1:0-5164 GCA_039028015.1 Planctomycetota bacterium | reverse complement strand
GCCCAATGCCATCTACTTTCAGTCATTCAAGCGCGCGTTTTTGTTTGTCCTTGCGAATGTTCGCAGCTTCTTTCGGGTGCCTGACTTCGAATTTGGTGGCCTTGGGACGTTTCCGGTAGGACACTCGAGGTGACGAACGTCGGCCCCGTCGATCAGGCAAGACTCGCTTGGAGGCCGATTGCAAGGCCGAGTCATAAAGCACCTGCCAAGCGGGCAGGTCGGGAGCCGATTTAGCCAGTAGGTCGTGCTGAAAATCAAGCCAAATGTCACTAAAGCTCAGCCGACGCGGTGGCAGGCCCCGTCGACGGGCCGCTTGACGACGAAACTGAACGACCAAGTTGTAAGCGATCACACTGCCGTAGAGCTCTTTCATGATCGTGTCATAGCTCCTGGCTCGCATGTTCTCGGTATCCATCGTGACTTTGACATCGCGTATGTCGAACTCACCGTCGTAGCGATGCCGGTAGAGCGCCCCCACAAGCTCCCCGTCATCGGCCAAATCGGTGACCAGATAAATCGCCGTCCCGTCCTGCTGTTCGATGCGGTGGATCATCACCTCCAGCGAGGCGTCCTGGGCGATCTCTGGATGGGTCCTTTGCTCCTTGCGTGAAGGCTGCCACCGGTATCGGTAGCTCGTCAGGCCGTCGTACCGATCGCATCGATCGATCCGTTGGGCACCTTTGAGATGCGACTGGGCTCTCTGGGCCGTCAATCCTAAGACAAACCGGTGGCCGTTTTGGCGGCAATGGTAGGCCGTTGAAAAGATGCCGAAACCGGTATCGGCCATCACGATGCAATCGCGGGGCATGCGTTTGACAAGCGTTTTAAACAGCGTGTTCTCCCCCGAGCTTTTGCTCCCATACATCGCTCCGATCTCGGGAGTTAAGCAACACGAAGAGTGCTGTTCATGAGCGACCAGCAGGTGCATGATCGGCCATGGCGAGTTGCCATGTTGGTTGGTGGCCGTCGGGAAGTGTTCGGCTAGGTCTTTGGTCGGCGGCAGCGAGATGGTGGTGCCGTCGACGATGTAGACTCTTCGATCTTGGTGATGCTTGGTGGTCTGGTTAGCGAGTTGTTGGGCGATGCAATCGCAGAATTTGGAGACGCGCTGCAGGGGTATTTTTCGCCGGGCTTGATCGAGAGTCGAATCATTTTCGGAGAGCGTTTGATTTTGAACGCGTCGATTGCTCTGTTGCATCAGTTCCTGATGGTCATCGATCATTCGTTTGACGGTTTGCTTAAGCGTCAAACCGCCGCCAAGTCGCTGCAGGATGAGGGCGAAGAGAGTAGCAGCGTTGGTATAGACCTGCTGCCCCCGAGCGGTACCGTCTTGATGAAGCTGGCGGGAAATAGCTTTGGAATTAAGCAGTTGCTCAAGCAGGGTGGTTGCCTGCGAGAACTCCGCTTCAGAGCACTGGGGATGGGGGTCCGAGTTCATCGTTGTGCATCACCGTTTGGCATCAGGAAAATGCCAAACTACCGGCGCAAATATTGGGCCAGTGCGTGTTGTTTAGGCTCGCAATCTTATCGGAATTTGGAAAAAAGATGGCATTGGGCGTTAGCCTCGGGTCTCAAGTTCGCTCTCGAATTCAAAGGCCATCCGACGCTAGCGCGTTCGGCTCATGTAATGGCAGATAGGCGATTAAAGCTGAATCGAGGATGCGGAAACGATGCTTGGGGGCGTCTTAACGTCGACCTAGGTCGGGCACTCTACCGCTTCAGCACTGCGTTCAATTCGGATTCGCACCGGTCGACGATCCGATTCACAATCGCGTCGGCATCATCGCCGGAAAGCGTTTCATGGTGGCTTTGCAATTGCATGGAGAACAGAATCCGCTTGCGGTCGTCACCATCTTGCTTCTGATTGCGATACGTTTCCTGGTACGCCAAGTCGGTCAAACGGTCACCGCCTTCGGCACGGATGATCGTGGCCAGTTGGATCCACCGGACCGATTCGGGTAGGACAAGATTTATGTCGCGTGAAATTGCCGGGAACGGACTGACCGGTTGTTGTTGTGGAACCAATTGGGCCCGCTCGACCATCGCGTCTAGCCAGACTTCGGCTACCGTGACTGGTCCGGGACATTTGAAGGAGGCGATCACATCGCGCGACAGCACGCCCATCACACCGATCAGGTCGTCATCGAGATGAAGTGTCACACAGCCTCCGCGGGCAAAGCCATTGATGTCACTTGGTTGCACCGACAGGCCGGAAATCCCAAGTCGCTGAAAGAGTGTTTCAGCGATGCCTTTGATGTCAAAAAAGGCGTCGCCGGCGATGAAGCCCAGGTGATAACGTTCGGTGGGTAACCCTGATTGATCGGAGGCGACCGGTGGTAAGTAAACATGCGCAATCTCGAAAAGATTCGCGTGAACGCTTGCCGAGGCAAAGTTGGCCGCCCGGCTTTGGACCAGGCTTGGAATGAGGCTTCGACGCAGCCGTTTGGAACCAACCAGCATCGCTGTTCGCGTTTGCAGGGCGTCGATTTCACTCCAAGGCGACACCAATCGATCGAGATCTTCCGTCACCACGCTGGGTGTCATCGCTTCGCTAAACCCAGCTGAGGTCAGGACCGTGCGGGCACGGGAGACAGCGACATCAAAGACGCGTTTGGAACTCGGAATGATTGGGATCGGCGAATCCTCGGGGATCTGATCGTAGCCATCGATTCGAGCAACTTCTTCGATCAAATCGATTTCGCGTGTCAGATCGTGACGCCAGGATGGGACGGTGCACTGGTGAACGTTCTCAGCATTTTCGTTCGGGGCGATCGAGCATCCCAGTCCGCTCAAAATCCGTTGCATTTGAGACGTCGCAATCTCACGTCCCAAACATTTGGTCATCCGATCATGTCGCAACGCGACGACCGTTGGCGGCGATGGCTCAGGTTGGGAATCCAGGATGCCGTCGTCGATATGACCACCGGCTAGCTGGGTGATGAGCTGACATGCTCGGCGGCTGACCCAGTCGACGCCAACCGGATCGGTCCGTCGTTCAAATCGAAACGACGATGGGCTGTGCAATTTCAATCGCCTGGCCGTACGTCGAATGACAAGCGGCGTGAACAAGGCCACTTCGATGATTAAGTCCGTCGTTGAATCAGTGACCTCGGAAGTCGACCCACCCATGATGCCCGCAATCGATAAGGGTTGGCTTTCGTCGGCAATCACACAGTCGCTGGTCACCAGATCGTACGTGCGGTGATCGATGGCCTCGAGTTGTTCACCTTTTGTCGCGGCACGAACAATGAGTTTGTCGCCTTTGATTTGTGAGCGGTCAAAGGCGTGCAATGGCTGGCCGGTCTCCATCATGACGTAGTTCGTCACATCAACCACGTTGTTGATTGGCGTGATGCCGATCGACTGCAACGCTTCCTGCATCCACGATGGACTCGGTGCGATCGTCACGCCACGGATCACGCGGGCGGTGAATCTTGGACACGCTTCAATGAACTGATTGTCGACCGAGAGTTCTTGAGCAACCGATTGTGACGATGGTTGGTATTCGACGGTCGGGATCTTGAGTCGTTGTTCCGTTAACACGGCGATCTCGCGAGCCACGCCGATATGCCCGAGGCAGTCACCACGATTGCTGGTGACTTCCAGATCAATGACGGTGTTATCGCCGACCTGCTGGCTGCCTTCGTGATTGAGACCCGACAGACTCAACCGGTCAACTAAAGCGTCATGCGGTAATGTCAGATCGACGTAGCGGGAGAGCCATTTCCAAGAAACAAGCATGTCGGAGGATCAAAACTGTTGCAGGAAGCGCAAGTCGCCACTGTAAAGATCGCGAATATCTGTGATGCCGTGACGACGCATGCATAAACGTTCGACGCCAAGGCCGAAAGCAAAACCGGAGACTGTCTCAGGATCGTAGCCAACCGCTTCAAACACGTTGGGGTCGACCATTCCAGCTCCGCCAAATTCGATCCAGGCACCGTTCCACCAAAAATCGACTTCGACACTCGGTTCAGTGAAAGGAAAAAACGAGGGTCTAAAACGGATGCGCACGTCCTCGCCAAGATAACTGTTGGCGAAAATCCGCAGCACCGTCTTAAGATTGGCCATCGTGACATGCTGGTCGACAAATAGCCCTTCCATCTGGTGAAACATCGGGAAGTGCGTCGCGTCGGGAGCATCCGGACGATAAACCCGCCCAAGCGAGATGACGCGAATGGGAGGTTGGCGTTCCTGCATGACGCGAATCTGAACGGTGCTGGTTTGGCTCCGCAGCAAGCGTCCACCTTCTCGATCCTCGCGTTGGGACGAGGTTTCACCGGTCGCCAAATAGAAATTGTCGAGCGGGTCCCGCGCTGGATGGTCTTCCGGGATGTTCAGTGCGATGAAGTTGTGAAAAGGATCCTCGACCTCGGGACCTTCAACGACTTCGAAGCCCATGCGTCCCATGATCTCCGTCAGATGATCGATTGTCTGCGTGATGGGATGCACATGACCGATCGTTGGCCGTGTTCCCGGCAGCGTCGGATCAAACGTGGGGTCGATCTGATCGGTCGATTCGTCGGATACCCGCTGCGTTGCAGCATCGAGCGCGACTTGAATCGCTTGCTTGACTTCGTTGAGTCGTTTCCCTGCAACGGGCTTGTCAGACTTGTCGATACCGCCAAGCAGCTTCTGAACCGTCTTAAACTGACCGTTCTTCGCGCCCAAAAACTGAATCCGAGCGGCCTCGACGCCCTCGTTGTCCTCAGCCGAAGCCAACGAAGACACCGCATCGGATTGGAGCTGATCCAACCGCGTTAAGAAATCGGCCAACGCCATAGATCGCGTCGCTAGCTGGACGATGCGTCGGTTGCTGCCGTGGAGGTCGACGCTGCTGGCGTGGGCTTTTCAGCGAGGGCCTTCTTGACGGCATCAACCACGTCTTTGAATCCGGCCGCGTCATGGATAGCCATCTCAGACAGCGATTTGCGATCCAGTTCAATGTTGGCCAACTTCAGCCCGTGAATGAACTCGCTGTAACGCAGGTCGTGTTGGTGACACGCAGCATTGATTCGAATGATCCACAGTTTGCGGAACTCACGTTTGCGGACGCGGCGATCGCGATACGCGTATGCTCCCGAACGAAGCAACGTTTCCTTGACGGTCCGGGTCAGCTTGCTGCGACCACCCCGATAACCTTTGGCTCGTTTGAAGAGTCGCT
>JBCCJB010000314.1:0-5171 GCA_039028015.1 Planctomycetota bacterium | reverse complement strand
CTCCCCGAAATCTCGCCCAATGCTCGATTTCGACCCTCCCAGCTGCGCTGGGCGGGTGCTGTAAACGCTTGCCTCGGAGAGACTTTAAAACGGCACGACCTCCAAGCTGCGGGAGGGTTCAGCAACAACGGAACGACTTTCTCGGCCTCGAGAATCACGCGATCGACCGGGACCGGAGGACAGTGACGGCGCAACGGGCGTGTGACCAACGATTGATCGATTTTTGAAAAATTTCCGGTTCGCTGGCCCCTGAGACCATCCAGAATCGCATGAGGTAGTGGCGGGGAGATCGATTCGAATTCCCGCCTCTTTTCTCTTCTCGATTTGAGTTCTCAACGATGGCCGCAGGCTCCAGCGCGATTGCTCCGTCACGCCCCATTGCTGATCTGCTGGCGTCATTGAAACTCGGTGACGTGCCTCCAAGCGGCAGTATCCAGTCCGTCGGCGAGTTATTGCAGCTGTACCGCAACTATCTGGGCGTGTTGGCAACCACGCAGCTGGACCGTCGCTTGCGTCGGCGGATGAGCACATCGGATCTGGTTCAGGAAACGATGCTGGCAGCTCATCGTGACTTTGCTCAGTTTCGCGGCAAGAGCGAGGGTGAGCTTCTCGCTTGGTTGCGGCAAATCCTGATCCACTGTCTTAGTCACGCGGTCGAAAAGAACCTTCACGCAAAGAAGCGTGATGTCCGTCGCGAAGTGGCGATGGATCAAGTCGCACGAAAAGTCGACGAATCGATGGCTCGTCTTTCGGGCGTGGTTGCCGCCGACGTGGCAACGCCCAGTCAGGTGGTATCGCAGCGTGAACTCGCCACACGGCTCTCGGATCAGCTCGCTCGACTCAAGCCAAGCTATCACGATGTCATCGTCTATCGAAATCTCCAGGGTCTTTCGTTTGATGAAATCGCCGATCGCATGTCGATTCAATCGGGTGCCGCACGCATGCTTTGGATGCGCGCCATCGCGAAGTTCAAGGAGATCAGCGACCTCGCTTCGTCGGAGATCCGATCATGATCTCGCTCGCTTCGCACCACGGGATTGATTCCACGCAGGATGCCAGCGACGAGCCTCTGGTAATGCGTCAGCTCGATGAATCGCAAAAAGAGCAACTCGCAGAGCTACTTGATTGCTACTTGAGCGATCTCGAAAAGGGCTTGCCAAGATCGGTCGGCAAACTCACTGAAACCTGCCCCGAGTTGCGTGATGCGCTGCAGGCCTGCGTTGATGGCTTGGAAGACTTGCACCGGATGCAACTCGACGATGGCGATGCAATCGCGAAAGCCCCAGCCCATCAGACGTCGTCTTCGCAAAGTTCCGACGTCAACTCGCTAGGTGACTTCGAGATCCACGACGAGATTGGTCGTGGCGGGATGGGTATCGTTTACCGCGCCACCCAACGCTCACTCAGGCGAACCGTCGCGATCAAGCTGTTGCCTCTAGCATCCGTGCTCGACGATCGGCGGGTGACTCGGTTCCATCAAGAGGCCGAAGCCGCAGCCAGCTTGCTGCACCCCAATATCGTGCCCGTGTTCGCCACGGGATGCGAGCGAGGCATCCATTTTTATGCAATGCGATTTATCGATGGCGTCTCGCTTGCGGATCACAAGACACACGACGATTGGCACATTGCGGTTGAGCAAACCGCTCAAATCGCCGAGGGCCTGCACGCGGCTCACGAGCTCGGCATCATCCATCGTGATGTCAAACCGTCCAACTTGATCATTGATCAAACTGGCAAACCGTGGATCACGGATTTCGGATTGGCTCGCATTCAAAGTGATGTCACACTGACGCAATCGGGCGACGTGATCGGGACGGTCCGATACATGAGCCCCGAACAAGCTCGCGGTGAATCGGCGATGGTCGATGGTCGCACCGATGTTTACTCGCTCGGCGTGACCCTTTACGAAATGCTCGCGGGCCGTCCCGCTTACGACGGTCAAAACGCACCCTCGATCCTTCGTCAGGTCGATCAACAGGCGGCGATTCCGCTGCGCAAGTTGCGAACCGACCTGCCGAAAGATTTGCACACCGTTGTTGACAAAGCGATGTCGAATGGTCGCGATGATCGCTACCAAACCGCGATGGCATTTGCAAAAGACCTGCGTCGCGTATTAAACGGTGAACCGACCATCGCGCGACCGCCAACGTGGTTAGATCTTTGGGTGCGATTTGCGCTTCGGTATCGCAGGGTTGTTGCCGCGACTGTGTTTATCGGCTTGGTCGCGTTGCTGGGATTTGCCGTTCTCAATTCTCGACTGGCGATTCAGAAACGCCTTGCCGAACAAAATGCCACACGCGCCCAACGCAACGAAGCCTTAACTCGCGAAGCTATCGATCGCTTGGGAATGCAAATCGCGGAACGACTCGCGGATATTCCCGCGGCGGATTCAGTGCGTCATCATTTGCTCATCCAAACGCTGGACTACTACACCCGGCTGGCTAGCCAAACGACCTCCGGTGCATCTCTTAGTTTACCAAACGAGTTGGACCTGGCGATTACGCTTGGCAAGATCGGCAGTTTTCAGGGTGAACTGGGTCGGACGGATGAGGCGATCGTTTCACTGCAGCATTCAGAGACCCGGCTAGCACGACTCGCCAAACGTCATCCAGCCAACATCACACTGCAGCGGCAATGGGCCGTCAGCCAGAACAATCTGGCACAACAGTTAGCTCATGCTCAGAAGCTTGACGAAGCCACCTTGTGGTTCGGCCGTGCACTGGCAAATCAAAAGCGTCTGCCAACGAGCACGGTGATTAAAATGGAAATGGCGACGACGATGAACAACTTCGGTCAGCTGCTGTCTGAATCGGGTGCCTGGAACGAAGCAAAGGACGTTTTCCTTCGTGCGATCACGCTTCTGGGCGATGAATCGGATGACATCGATACGGGTGGCCAAGACCTTCGTTCGACCATTGAATCGAACCTTGCGGGCTTACTCGTTCACAAGGAACCTGCCGAAGCGGCAAGGCATGCACGTCGATCGATTGAGCGTCAGTCCAAGCAACTCGCACAAAATCCCGGCGACGCCAAATTGGCTGCCCGAGTCGTAGCCAGCCTGAACACCCTTGCCATTTCACAGGCGGCTCAATCCGAGCATGCTTCGGTTGTCAGCACGCTTGAGCAGGCTGTTGCGATTTCCAAACAACTGCGAAATCGTTGGCCCGACCATCTCAATCACCGCCGCGACTTGACCGTCAGCTTAAACCAACTTGGCCTATCGCTAACGGCACTCAAAGAGAACACCGAGGCGGCAAAGGTATTCGGTGAGGCTGCTACTGAAGCTCGAGTGGTTGCCGACGCCTTCCATGATGATGCCGAGGTTCAAAGCATGCTCGCGAGCGTGCTCAACAATGCTGCCATCGCTTACCGGCAACTAGGACAGCACGCGGAAGCTGACAAACAATTTCAAGAGGCCATCATGCTGCAGGAGCGTGCCACAGAGTTGGCACCACACGTGCAGCGCTATCAGCGACTACTTCAAAAGCACCAACAAAACCTTTCTATCCAGCCAACCACCTAGGCTCTCGTGAGTTAGCGATGCATCGTTACAAAAGCTCTCAACCAAGATCGATTCGACTGGAGCGATTGGAGTGTCGAACGCTCCTTGCCGGCGGCATCGACGACGCGCTTGCCGGTGTTCCCGATCCGCAACATCGCGGACATCACGACAATCGCTTGCCCATAGAGGCAAGACACAGCGAGGTAAGACATACGGGTCGATCATCTGACGCTGGCGAGTCCGCACCGGACCGTGGTGACCGACGGCACGGCCGCCAGCGCGACGATCGTCCTGAACCAAGCAGGGATCAAGCACCACCTCGTCCCGAACCGCCTCCGCAGATCATTCCACCGAATTCGAACGGTTCGAGCGCACCGTCACCGCTGAATTTGCTTTCCAGTTCGGAATTGGCCTTGGAACAGCCATCTCGGCAAATCCCCGACATTCGCGTTGATCCATCGGCTGCGTCCGCCCCGACGGCGGCCAACAACGATGCAGCTATTCGATCACTACTGCTGACTGACGATGATGCGGTGACGCCTCGATCCATTCGCGACGAAACCGTCATCGATACCGAGTCCTTTGTGCGGGCCGTCGCGGAGCAAGCCGAACGTGCAAGCACAATCGATTCTGCAACTGGCGAATCGAGTGATGCGTCCATCCAGCAAAATGATGTCGTTGAAACGAGCTCGTCAGACCATGTTCAATCCGATCACCAACAAACCTACGGCTACATCGATTTTGCCGAGCGTGGTGAAGGTGGCGAACGATCCGTTTCCGACGCAACTGCGAAACTCTCACCATCGAACGGGTTTGAATCGTGGCGACTCGACGATGACACGGTGCCAAAACTGCAACATCGATTCAATGACGACCCCGTCGTTGATCTCTTTCTTCGGGATCAGACACCGCAAAGACTGCTTGGTGACACGACAGGGATGATTGCGTTGCACGCTGTCGTGTTGCCCAGTCATACACTTCCGCTTGGTCTGACTCCCATTGATGTCAAACTCGAATCAACGCTCATGCTTGCTCGGCCGTGGCAATGGCTCGCGACCGAGCATTCGCCAGCCATTTCGGGTCCATTGTTGGCAACGATTTTGGCATCGCTCGACGAGGCAGCCTCATCACCGATCCAACCGGTCCATCAAGCGTCGGTCATCAATCTGTCGCACAGTTTCTTGGTCCGAGCATCAATTGCCGTCGGCCTTTTGGTGGTGGCTTTCCCACATCGATTGGGCAACCACCGACGAAGCATCCATCGAAAAGCCCGTTCCGCGACCAAGCCAACGCACGCCAATCAGGACATGCGAGCCGATGAAAGTATTTGTCTACGTTATCCTGCTTCTGACCATCAATCTCGCTGGTTCGTCGGTGTATGGCACCGACTGGCCGGAATTTTTAGGCACGCGTGGTGCCGCGCACAGTGACCAAACAGTCCCAACGACGTGGAGTGATTCAGAGAATCTTGCCTGGAAAGTGAAACTGCCCGGCAGCGGTTCATCCAGCCCGATCATTTGGGGCAATCAGTTGCTTGTCACTTGTTACGTCAATGATGACGAAGCCAAGCGTCAATTGTTGTGTTTCAACAAAGTCACGGGCGATCAGGAATGGTCTGTTGATTTTCCGATCGATTATCGCGAGGACAGTTATCAAGGCTTTTTGACCG
>JBCCJB010000313.1:0-5214 GCA_039028015.1 Planctomycetota bacterium | reverse complement strand
GATGCCGGTACGCGTGATGTGCCAAACCGTCTGAAGCGAGATGACTGAACGCGCCGGGGTTGCCACTAGCAAGCGAAGCAGACCTCCCAGCTAGCGTTCCGTTGACCAATTCCGTTGGCGTTTCAATCACCAAGGGAATCGGACGACCCAGATGAGCCAATGCTTCGCCCGCCGCCAAACGCACGGCCAGCGATGCGACGGCGCGGGTCGCAGCGTCACGGTGACGTTCGTCCAAGCCATCGATGGTCACCTGGATCACTTGCCGTGCCGCCGTCGATTCCACAACAACGGGGTCACCGGCAAGCTGCCCCGCTGGAATCTTGGTATGAGGATCGACCGGCATCGTCGACGTCGTCCACGCAACATGGCGATGTCGGTTGCCCGAAAGACGCACCAACCAGCGACTGGCCAATTCCGACAGTGTTGACTGGCGATGCGTGATCGGACGATGTCTCTCAATCGCCGCTAATAGTTCACTCCGCCGGGCAAGCAGAGCGGCGCGCTCCGTTGAATCGGATTGCACGGATCGCCGCTGTCGACGCACGCTCCCGTCGAGTAACTGAATCTCTCGATTGAGATGTCGAAGCTGGATGTCCAAGTCGGCCAACCATGACCGCTCGGCCGATGTCCACGTCGCCGAACGCGTATCGTCATGACCAGACCAAATCGGGTCGACAATCGGCAAATACCGCTGACGTCGACGAAGGCGAGCGGATTCGGACAAGGTCTCGCGCAGTTGCAGATCAACTTGCTGGTACTCGGCAATGGCACGTTGGCGTCGGTCGCTCCAGTCGATCTGTTCGGGCCAACCGACCTGTTCGGGCCAACCAACAACCGAATTGGAAACAAAATCTCGATTCAAGCTCGGCTGTTCGAACGCTCGAGCGTACTCCGGTGCATCAAAATGATTTTGATTTATTGAGTCGAGCGTCGGATCATGAGTGGCAGCAAGCGAACGGTAACGCTGCCACAACACCGTTCGATAATGGCTGGCCTGATCAATGAGCGACATCAATTCTTGCTCGCAATCCGACCACTGCCGCCCATCTCCCAGCCATGTCGGCAAACGATCACGTTCGGACACGCCTGAGGTCCATCCACTGAGATGGTCACGCAAACGTCGCAGCGCCGGAAAACCCGACATCGGCTTCGGACCGGCCGTTTGGAGACGCGACCAGATCGATTCAATCTGCATCGCCGCCGAACGAGCTCGCAAATCAATTTCATCAGCACGCCCGAAGCCGTGATACGCGCTTGCATAGAAATCATCCCACGCGGTGGCGGGCGTGTAGCGATCAATCGCCGCCACGAAGTGGTCATAACGGTGTGGGTGCACGTCGCGATAGGCCGCAGATGCCTGGGATACCACGGGTCGCATGCCTCGAATCTCCGCCAAGGCTTGTCGCAGCACGACGAGATCGGATTCGGTCGATCGCAATCGTCGCTGAACATCACCCCACGCTAACGACTCATTCGAATAGATGTTTTCCGTAAACGAGCGTCGCTCCGGTAGTTGCCAGCCTGTCATTCGAAAATGAGGATCAGCATCCAGTTCGGCGATCCATCGTTTGAGTTGCGAAGCACGCACGCGAAGTTGATCGGCTTCGCGATGAAGTTGACGCAGTCGTTCGTCAACACGTTGATTGGAATACAAATCAAAGCTGACTGAATCCGCTGATGTCGAACGACGATCACGTTCTTTGCGAATGATCGCATCACGGCGGGAGAGCACATCGCGTCGCTGCCGCATCAAGTCGTCTCGCTGTCGCACCACCGACGCTGACCAGGCTGAATCGACCGATGCCACATCGGCATAACTCGGTACGTCCGGGCATGCGGCCAATCGAGCATCAATCTCCGCTAGCTGACGACGGTACTGTCGCAGTTTCGCGTCGGTCGTGGCATCAATATCCGCGACCGGGCCACTGGCGTATCGCGTCGTTTCGTTTTCGAAGGGCATCTTGGGTAATGCATCGCCTTCCAATCCTGATCGCAGGCAAGCAGCCACCACGTGTGCGACACGGCTGAGCATCGTGTCGACCATCACCCCGTCGACGATGGATGCCGGAATCCTCGCTTGTGCCATCTCGATCGCGCGAGTTGACGATGCCGGAAAACCATCTTTGACACCCACAGCCGATGCATCCGCAGCGTGGTGCACCGGGTCAAACCAACCGTCGTCGTAGCCGGTCGAAAGCGGCGATACGACGCCGCGCGGTTGAAACTGAACGGTACGTCGGCCTTTCGCTGTTCCATCGGCTTCGCGGCGGCAATGCATCGTGCCTTCGGCGTCAAGCCAGACGACCCTGCCAGATGACTGACTGAGCATTCCAGTGGGATAGTCACGATCGATCAGCGAATCGCGAATGAATCGGCTGATTGCTGTCTTGCCGGAACCAGGCGGGCCGAACACGACGTTGAGATGGTGCGACAGTGGCCCTATCTCAACGCGATCGAGCGGTCCGTGATGATCAATTTCGATTCGATCCAACAACATCGCCGAGGCTCCTTCCTTGGAAACGCGCGACCAAATTCGCACGTCAGTTTTGGGTCTACATCGTCTGGGTCCACGTCGGCCGCGATCCAGGTTGACACGCTTTCCTAGCGGTGACACGGGTGACTTGATACGCAGCGTTGCGGTGCCCACACGGCCACCGCCGACGGGTGGACTTTAGTGGAATCCACAATTTTTTCGAAAGACCGAAATCGTGAAACTGGAAAGATCCACCAAACTTTATCGACAGCGTCAGCCGAATCCGCATTCGCCTAGACAACGCAGCCGCGAAGTGGCTACTTCCCACGTGGGCGAAGGCCCTCACTTCCACAAATTCTCAGACGACGAGCTCACCATGGATTTCAATTTCTTCAACTGGCTGCGGGATTCAGTACGGCAATCGATTCTGATGGGGGTCAGCGATGCGGTGCAGCAAATTGGTACCCCGGATAAGAATGCCGAGCTTCATCCTGACGTTGCTGCCCTGCTTCAATCCGGCCCCGACTTGGATAACGCGAAAACGCCTACCAAACGACGTCGATCCACCAGCACATCGGGACGCAAACGTCTCGGCAAATCACTGCAGGACATGAAGTAAGCCGCTCGACTTGGGATGGCGACGCCGGCTGTCAGTTATTCGATTCCTTTGGAGGCCGGCTATGCGATCGATCGCGTCATGGTGAGACGTCGTCCAATGGCTTCTTCCAGTGAAGCGGCATTCGATTTCTCGAGCCCACAAATCCGAACTCGTTCGGCCACTCACCCTCTCGCGGTGCTGCCGTGGGAGAGTACGGCTCGATAGAACGTCGCCAGGTGAAGCATGCTAGACGACCTCTGAAGAGGGACGATTTCGGGTTGATTTTCTCCGGGCGGCGAACATCGCCAGCGGATTTTGGGAAATTTGGACGCATCTCAACGATCACAGTGGCACTCATTCTCTCATTAGATTACGTTTCTGCGAGAAATCACCCATTTCAACTTGTTTTTTGGGTACACTTGAGCAGCGCGAAGGGAATCCAGAGCCATCGCCGTCTCGTCCAATTTGGTTCGAATATTCATTATGCAAATACGGCTGGTCGTCCAATCCGGAAGCCATGAGGGCAAATCCATCGATGTTTCCGGGGAACGTTTTTTGATAGGACGCAGCGATTCCTGTCAGCTCCGGCCCAAAAGCGAATCCGTCAGCCGCAAACACTGCATTTTAGCCGTCAAAGATGGTCGAGTCCTGCTGCAGGATCTCAAGAGCCGCAATGGAACCTTCGTTAACGACAAGCGACTACCGCCTGACAAGGCAAAGATCCTGAAATCGGGGGATTCATTACGCGTCGGAAAATTGACGTTCACCGTCGAAATCGAGCATGGGCTGCAGGCCGCAAAGAAGCCAGTTGTCGAAAACGTCGCTGATGCGGCACAGCGGACGGTGGACGCGGGAGCTGCCGACAGCCGTTTTGAGGAGGTCGATGTCAATTCTTGGCTCGATGAGGCAGACGCGATTGACCGCGTTCGAAAGCAAAACGATCCCGACACGCGGCAGCTAACCCTTTCGGACCTGAAACGCAGTGAAGAAACCGGCGAGAGCACCGATCTATCGGTCGATGACACCAAGTCCGGTGATGCCAAACAGCAAATCGCTGAAGAGGGTAGTTCGCGTGTGATCCCGCCCAAGGGAAAACCGGGGAAGCTTCCGGATAAGGTCAAAATGATGATGTCCGACACATCACGCGATGCCGCGGACGATGCACTGAAGAAGTTCTTCAGCGGCCGATAAACTCGCGGACACATGCGATGAGCAACAAATCAGTCGCATCGCTACCCAATGCAACGCTGGTCGATCGCTTTCGAAAACAGGACCAGAGCGCGTTCACGGAGCTGTTTCGTCGCCATCGCGAATTGGTGTATCGCGTGTGCATGCGGATTCTTCGACATCATCAAGACGCTGAAGATGTCGTGCAAGAGACCTTTGATCGGCTCGCTCGATCGATCGACCGGTTTGATCGCAATCGGCCCCTGGAACCCTATCTACGAACGATCGCAGGCAATCGCAGTCGCACCAAGCTCGGTCGTCGTCGCACGTCAACCAACGAAACGATCTCGCAAGACGTTGCCGAAATAGCGATATCGAATCGGGATGACGACCCCTCACAGGAAACACAACGAATCCTGATTCGAGAAGCGATCCATCGCTGGCTGAAGACGCTTCCAGAAGACCAAGCAACGGCATTCGAACTCGTTCATCAACACGGATGGCCTTATCAACGTGTCGCTGAACATCTGGGACATCCCGTCGGCACCATCAAGACATGGGTGCATCGCAATCGATTGCAACTCGTTCGCCAGCTCAATGGTGATCATGAGGCATCATCATGAATTCATCGCACGATTGTGAGCACTTCGACCGCGAACTCAACGAATGCATTGATGCTGGAGATGTGAGCGACTTTTTGACGCCCGAACGTCGAGCGCACATGCAGATTTGTCCACGCTGTCAGTCGACGTGGCAAACTTGGAACCAAATCGATTCCGCTCTGCAGTCCCAAACGGAGCAACGATCAATCAACGTCAATCAAATCGCTCATTGCTGGCAGCCTTGGATCACCGTGGCCGCGGCAGCTGCACTGTTGTTGATGATCGCGTTACCGATTCAAAGCACTCGCATCGTTCTGATCCAAACGAATCAAAACGCCAAACAAAAGGTATCTCGCTTGCCGAACGCGAATTTG
>JBCCJB010000312.1:0-5239 GCA_039028015.1 Planctomycetota bacterium | reverse complement strand
GCCGCGCAATTGATCGCGGTCGTACTCGATCAGAGCATCGGTTACCGGATTGAGGTCGCCGCCAACGATTTGGTCAAGCTTGTACAGGGTCAGGTTGATGCGATGATCCGTCAGTCGGTTTTGCGGGAAGTTGTACGTCCGAATGCGTTGGCTTCGATCGCCCGAACCGATCAAGCCTTTGCGCTGCTCGGCTTGTTTTGCGGCTTCTTCCTCGCGTTTCTTTTCATAGATGCGTGCTTTCAACACTCGTAGCGCTTTCGCCAGATTCTTATGCTGACTTTTTTCGTCCTGACATTGCACAACGATGCCTGTCTCATGATGCGTTAGTCGGATGGCGGATTCCGTCTTGTTGACGTGCTGACCGCCGGGTCCGCTGGCCCCAAACTTATCAACGCGATAATCGTCAGGCTTGAGTTCGACCTCGACATCTTCGGGTTCCGGCATGACCGCGACGGTGGCCGCCGAGGTGTGAACACGTCCTTGCGTTTCTGTTTCGGGCACACGCTGCACGCGATGACCACCGGATTCATACTGCAAATCGCGAAAGACGTTTTCGCCCTCGAGCGTCAGCGTGATCTCTTTGAATCCACCCATCTCGGTCGGGCTGGCATCCATGATCTCCGTTTTCCAGCCGATCGTTTCGGCGTGTCGTCGGTACATTTCAAACAAATCGCGGGCGAACAACGCCGCCTCATCGCCGCCGGTCCCAGCACGAATTTCCATCACGCATCGGGTTCGGTGAGAGTCATCGCCACCGACGGTCAGGGAAAGCAGATCCTCCCAAATGACCTCGCGGGCTGATCGCAACGAATCCATTTCGGTTTCAGCCATTTCGCGTTCATCGGAATCCTCCGCGATTGATGCCATTTCTTGACACTCGCGAATCTCATCCGATAGCCGCTTAAACTCGCGATACTTTCCAACGAGCTTCGCTAGCCCACCATGCTCGCGAGCTGTCGCACTCATGCGTGCACCGTCACCCATGACGGCCGGATCGGCCATGTCGCTTTCAAGCTGTTGGAACCGAGCGAGTTTCTCCTCGAGAAGATCGCGGATGGATCCGCTCATTTAGCGGCTTTCTTTCCCTTCGTTGGCTTCTTCAAACTGCCATAGGTGCCCGCAGCAAATTTCTTTTGGAACTTGTCGATGCGTCCAGCGGTATCCACGTACTTCAGTTTGCCGGTGTAGAACGGATGACAATCACTACAGATGTCAATCTTGAGTTCCGGCTGGGTGCTTCGCGTCTTAAAGGTAGTGCCGCAACCACAGGTGACGGTGGTTTCCTGATAATTGGGATGAATGCCGTCTTTCATGGCGGGTCAACTTCAAACAGTCGAGAACAGATTGGGGGTAACGAAATTGTCGGCAAGCCGGCAACGGCTACAGCGGCGGGTGAGCTTGCCAACGGAGAACAACCGCAGGGTCACATCACGTCCGGAAGCGGATCGAGCCCCAAATGATAAGTCATTGAGACAGTTTTATTCAAGGCCTAACGACCGGTCTGCCTTTCGAACTGGACTCACTGCGGCAGTCGTCCAGCCATAATTGTCGCTGCCTGTTGCGGTAGTTAGACTGCGGACTTTGCCCATCTCATTTGCAGGGACTACGCGGATGCCCGCCATCACCAATCAAACCGTCGGCGAGGTTTTAGTCCTCGGATTCACGGATGCTAAAATCCTGGACAGCCAACGGATTGAGGTTGTGGGACGTGAGCTGCAGGAGGCCGTGCCGCAAGCAGTCCACAAAAAACTGCTGCTCAATTTCCGAGGCGTTTCGTTCATGTCATCGGCAATGATCACCAAACTGGTGATGCTCAACAAAGGTTGTAAGGCTCAGGGCGTGGCACTGAAATTCTGCGAAGTGTCACCCAACGTGATGGAAGTATTTAAGATCACGAAGCTCAACAAGCTATTTGACATTCAGGATGGTGAGGAAAAGGCCTTGGCAAGCTTCGATAAGAAAGGCTGGTTCGGTTAGCTCTCATGGTTGAGTCTGGCGATTGCCCCGTTGATGACCGGGACCAAATCGCTGGTCTGATTCACGATGAGTTGATGCCTTACCTATTCGCATCGGCCGCGGCGCTGAACAGCGTTGGCAAATGCATCGAGAAACCAGATGCGGTGAGCTCGGACGTTTCGCGTCAACAGCTCGATCAAGCGGCTCAGTGGATTGATCAAGCCCGACGCATCGCCCAACGATTGCTCAATCAGCTCCGAGATGGTGTGGATGAGTCGTTGTCGTTGGGGTCGGATCCCATTGAATCGGCGAGGCGATTTTGCGAGTCGATTCGCGGGATCGATGACGTTGCCGTGCAGTGGCCTGTCGATGGCGAGCGAGAGGCTCCTTCGATTTCGGATCAGGTTTCCACGGCAATTCATTTCATCCTCGTCGAACTCGTTCGCAACGCATGGCGGCATTCGCAAGCGAAGCAAATCAACGTTCGTTCGCATGTGACACCTCAGCACTGGCAAGTCGCCGTGATCGATGATGGCATTGGTTTTTCCGGCATCGAAGCGGCAACGGTATCAACGCATGGATTAACTCTTTTGCAACGTCGTGCTGACGCGGCCGGTATTGATATGCAGTGGATGGAACCCGACGCAGGCACACACTGCCAGCTAACAATTCCACTAAATTAGTCGATCGCTCTCAAACGAAACGCGGCATCTCGAACAGGATTCAGTTCGTTGACGATCGGATATTTGGTCTTGTTCGCGGTCGCTTGGTTGCTGATCGCGATCTTAGTCCTTCGCATGCATGCCTTTTTGGCGTTATTGACGACGGCCTGTTTGGTAGCGGTGTCGACGTCGGCATCAGATATCGATTCGTTTGCGACGGCTCGCGTTGCTGACGGATCGTTCTCGGTTTCGGAAGCGGAGTCGCTGCGATCAGCCTCTCCTGTTGTGCGAGTCACGGCCGCGTTCGGAAGGACGGCAGGGTCGATTGGAATCGTAATCGCCCTGGCCAGTGTCATTGGGACTCTCTTGTTTCATTCGGGCGCGGCAGCCGTGTTGGTCGAGGCGGTGCTCCGCAGAACGGGGCAGGGCAGGGCACCCGAGGCGATTGCCGCGGGCTCATTCCTGTTGGGCATTCCCGTGTTTTTTGACACCGTGTTTTATTTGATGATGCCGATCGCCCGCGGTCTTCGCGTTCGTACTGGTAATGATTACGCACTTTATATTTTGGCGATCTTTGCTGGTGGTGCGATCGCGCATTCTTTGATTCCACCAACTCCGGGACCGCTGCAGGTCGCCGAGCTGCTCGACGTCGATGTGGGAACGATGCTGATTGCGGGGCTTGTGATAGGTGGCTTCACGAGTGCCGTTTCGCTGTTTGCGGCTCGTTGGCTCAATTCAAAAGTCGATCTACCTCTGCGTGACACGGAGGCTTTAAATGAACATTCGGATGAGCCGGAGAATGGATCGACCTTAGGGCCGCCGCTGGTACTTGCCATTTTGCCCATCGCGCTGCCGGTCATTCTCTTGGCGGCGGGCTCGGTGGTGCCGACATTTGGATCGTACCGGGGTGCCGTTACGATCAGCGAGGTCTTGGGTGAAAAGCACGTTGCGCTTGGAGTTGGATCGCTCGCTGCAGCCGCGCTGCTTCCTTGGATCAATGCGAGTCAGCGTCGGCGTGTGATATCCGCTTCGATTGCATCGGCAGGAAGTATTATTCTGATCACATCGGCGGGCGGTGCTTTAGGGCGGATGTTCTATCAAGCGGGAATCGCAGAGGCGGTCGGATCCGTTGCCGATGGATTTCCAGGTCTGATGGTGCTTCCGCTGGCTTGGTTTGTGACCGCTGCCATTCGCACGGTCCAAGGCTCAGCAACGATCGCAATGATCACGTCAGCAAGCATCCTTCAAGGCTTGGCACTCGGCGGCACCTTGCCGTTCCACCCCGTGTATTTGGCGATGGCAATTGGCGGTGGTAGCAAGCCGATTTCATGGATGACGGATAGCGGTTTTTGGGTGATTTCCGAAATGAGTGGCATGACTGAGCGTGAGGCTCTTCGCACGATTTCGCCGATGAGTCTCGCGATGGGCCTGGCCGCGCTCCTGGCAACGATGATCGCCGCGACTATTGTCCCTGGGATATGACCTTGGTCGCAATCAGCACTTCTCGCTTGCCATCAGGCGGTCCTGGGACACACTGAGCATCAAAGCCGATTGATGCCATCTCCCGTCGCACGCGGCTCTTCACGCAGTAGCTGACGAGACGACCGTTGGGATTCAGAATGCGAAACAGGTCTCGATAAACCTCGGGTGTCCACAGTTGTGGATTTGATTCGGGATCAAACGGATCGAAATAGATCACATCAAAAGTCGCATTTGTACCAGCGAGCCATGACTCAGCGTTGGTAATGATGACTTGCACATCACACGTGGCCGACCAATTGAATTTGAACGATGACCGGGGACAGTCATGATCAAACCACTCCGACCATTGACGTAAAAAGTGGCTGGTCATTTCATCTTGGGAATCTAAGACAGAGGCCACGATGCTCGGGTGCAGTGGTTTGTTTTCAATGGCAACGTATGTGAGTCCACGAGCATCGCTATCCGCCGCAACGGCGTGTAACGTTCGCAACATGGCCATGCCGGTTCCGAAACCGATCTCAAGCACTGAGTGCGGCCCATCCTCGGCTCGTTCGATAAGACCGCCGTTGCGAACATAAACGTGGTCACACTCGGTGCGGGCACCGCAACCGCTGTGGTATGCGACGCCACTGGGCTGATGAATCAGTGTGCGACTGCCGTCGTCGGTCAATTGGGTCGTGTAATCCTCGTCCGGGGTGGCGCGGATCGGTCGGATTGGTATTGGCATCGTTTCAGAATCGACGTTCGGTGACGGCGGCATGACCGAGCGGGCTGCGACCGATCAAAAGTGCTGCGATGGCGCCGGCGAAAAATCCACCCGAGTGAGCACACCAAGCGACGCCTCCAGCGGCACCACCCGCCATGGATCCAACACCGTTGGTGATTTGCATGATGAACCAGATGCCCAGAAACACAGGCGCGGGAATGACAAATGTGAGGATGAACAGAATGGGCAGCACGGCGAGCACACGGGCGTGCGGGTATAGCAACGCATACGCCCCCATGACGCCAGCAATCGCGCCACTGGCGCCCAACGTCGGAATGGGACTGGATGGATCGCTGACCAGATGGGCCAGACCCGCCAGGATTCCCGTTCCCAAATACAAAAGCGCAAACCCGACGTGCCCCAACCGGTCTTC
>JBCCJB010000311.1:0-5242 GCA_039028015.1 Planctomycetota bacterium | reverse complement strand
TTGCAAGAGGACAAAGACGTCCTGAAGCAGCTGTTGACCACAGATCGTGTCGTCGCGGCACCCAAGGATCGCGTTTACTTTGGTCGTCGCCGGACCGATGAAGAACAAGCAAAAGCCGTTGCCGAGGCAAAACGATTGGCAGCGAAGGCAACGCAAGTGCAACAAGAAGCATTGGAAACGGCAAAGAAGCAGCTCGCCGATTTGGAGTCTTTCGTCGCAGCCCATCCCGATGAAGCACGCTCAAAACAAAAGGAACTAAATGCCAAAAAACGCTCTGTGACAACAGCTCAACGGAGTCTGGATGCAGCCAAGAAAAGAGCGAAAACAAGATCGAATCAGGCGATCGAGGAGGCGGATCTTTCCGGCGAAAAAATCTATGCCCGGGTGAGTCGTCGTAGCTTTGGCAATGGATCCATGAAACCGGATCGTGTGCTCGCAACCGCGCCGGCGGGTCAGCGTTTGGGCATCCTCACGCATCCGAGCTGGCTGGTTTCTCACTCCGACGCGATGGATAACCATGCGATTCACCGGGGTCGCTGGGTTCGCGAACGGTTACTTGGGGGCGGGATTCCCGACGTGCCGATCACCGTGGATGCGATGCTGCCCGATGAGCCGCATCACACGCTTCGAGAACGCATGCACGTGACCAGGGAAACGTACTGCGCGACCTGTCACGACAAAATGGATCCTCTGGGCCTTCCCTTTGAAATGTTCAATCATGCGGGCGTGTACCGCGAGTTTGAACTCGACAAACCCGTCGATACCACGGGCGAAATCATCGATTCAGGTGATCCCGAACTGGATGGCAAAGTCAGCGACGCGATCGACATGATCAGGCGCATCGCTGAAAGTGAACGAGCCGAACAAGTGTTTGTTCGCCACGCGTTCCGTTTCTGGATGGGGCGCAACGAAACGCTCAATGACGCTCCCGTGTTGCAAGATGCTTACCACGCCTACCGAAATAGCGGCGGTAGCATGAAAGCCATGCTCGTGTCGCTGCTGACTTCGGATGCGTTTTTATTCAGAACGCGTGATCATTAGTTAGGACAACGCCACTTCGGATTAGCCGCACGGCGTTAGCCGCGGTTGTCTCGGGTTGAACAGTGGCTAGCGGCGTGTTGATTTGGTCATCTTTCAATGACCTATTGTTTAACCGGTTGCCGTAGGCGACGCATATCGGAATCTAGGTCGCCTCCGGCTACCCGTTAAACGATGAAATCGAAAGGCTGCAAGCGCCAAAACAGCTAACACGCTCGGAAATTCCATGAATCACGGTGTTTCCCATCCAAAGTAACGCTGTCCAGTTGCTTAACGTTCGAAAGCCACGCCCTTTTGAAGCGAGTCGCGGTCCTTCCACGCGTCGCCATCTGGGAATCGGTGTTCTTTGATGAAATCGGCTTTGAACTCGAGTCCCCAGCCGGGGACACTCGGCATTTTATAATGGCCGTCCGCCACGTTGACGGGGTGCTGGACTGAATCCTGCAAGAAATCGATGTATTCGATGAGTTGAGTATCTGAATGACCCGCGACGGCAATTTGATCCCAAATGCCATAGTGCTGGATCATGTTGCAAAGCGCGATGCCGCCACCATGGGGACAGACTGGCACATCAAACTTTGCCGCCATCAAAATAATTGCCATGACATCGTTGACGCCCGCGACTCGGACGGCGTCGATCTGGCAGAACTTAATGGCGCCGCTTTTCAAAAGTTGTTTGAAAATGACGGGCGATGCGGCGTGCTCACCGCAAGCGAATCCAAACTCCGCGTCATCAAAGGTGTTGGCGAGTTCGATGTAACCCAGAACATCATCGCGAGCAATTGGTTCCTCAATCCATTTCAAGTTAAACGGACGATACTTTTCGATGTGCTCTTTGGCCTCTTTGACTCCCCAAAACTGATTTGCATCCACCATCAATTGCGACTGTGGTCCAATCGCGTCACGCATGAAACGAATGCGTCGAACGTCGTGCTGGGAATCTTGGCCCACTTTCACCTTGAACGAATCAAAACCTTGGCCTTGCAGATTTCGAACGGTGTCAAGCACGGCTTCATCACTAAGCCCCAGCCATCCGGCAGTGCAGTAAGCCTTGGGACCTCGTCGTGCCAATTGAGCTTCTCGCGAGCGAACGTTTTTCTTGCCGTCCTGCAAAATCGCGATTGCTTCGTCGCGAGTTAAAGCGTCATTAAGGTTGCGATAGTCGATGCAGTCGGCAGCGAACTCGGGTTCGAGATCAACCAGCAATTTCCATAGCGGCTTGCCCTGCGACTTCGCCCAAAGATCCCAAATCGCGTTTAGAATCGCACCGGCGGCCATCCGAAAGACGCCATCGTGTAACCAGCGAAGCTGATGGTGGTCGATCAGACGTCGATAGAGCTCAATGGGCGCTGCGGCAAAGTCCTCCACCGTCGTCCCGAGGATCAACGGGCACAGATCGCGGATGCCGTAGCAAATCCAATCCGTGCCCGCACCCACGGTAAAGACGATTGACACGCCGCGCAATCCGCGGTCCGTCTCCAAGTGAAGCAGCGCGGACGAATAATCAGGCTGCTTGTGAAACGGGTCGGACCCTAGCATTTGGTCCGAGGTTGGAACACGAACATCAATGACTTCAGCCGATGTGATGGTGATCGGAGCGTGCGGCATCTGATGGTTCATGAATTTGGAACGGTCCGATGATTGATTCACGCATCAATCTCGCCCGCCACCCGGATATTGGCATGATGAGTCTTTCGCCCTCAACGTCGTGCTCAAGATAGCGGTTTTGGAACGGGCTAGAACCGTCGTTGGTGGACGTCGTGTGTGGACCAATTCAATGGTGCTTTAACGAGCGAGGTCCCAACGCCATGGCATCCGGTGCGGAGCATCCGCGATCGTTTCGACATATCACCCGGTGTGATTTGGTTAAGCTACCCAGTGCATCAACGATTCGCGGATTTGCATGTCGGCCAAGGCTGGACCAATATCATGAAACGGTCAAACCGCACAACACGACCGTTAAACGACTGCCCCAACTTCAATCGTTGGTTTGCGTGAAAACATGATTCCAAGTGCCCAATCCAGTCTCGATAGTAAGGTCCGAGGTTGTCTTACTGATGGTGAAGAAGTCTTTGCAAAGGCGTTTGGTCTTCACGGATATCCCAAATCAACTGAGCGTCAAATGAAGTTGTGGGGACTGTATTTCATTGGAGCGTTTCTCAATCTCGCGTTGTCGGATCGCATCTACTTTGTCCTGACAAGTCGTCGTCTACTCATGCTCGAAGTCTCGCCCAAGTACGCGCGGCACTTGGGCACGGCCGAGATTGAATCACGCGGCATCGTAGTCACGGAAGTGTCGTCATGGGGGCCCTATGTGCTGCTTGAATTTCTATATCAACGCGGCGACCACGCAGCGGAGGAATACCGAATTCGTTTTCCAAAATGGCAAACCGCATTCAAACGCAATGCTGACAATGCGAAGAAGTTGATTGATTGTTTGCAAGTCTCCCGTTCCAAAGACTGAAGTCCCAATCATCAACACCTTCCGTGATCCTGTTCGGACAACGCATCGGCCTTCTCGTTTTTTGATGGGAGTGTTTGGTTCAAACGAAAGCCGAAACGGCGGCGGGGATGGTTTCATTTGTGTATCTTTAATGTGAATAAGCACACGACAACGCCGATTGAGTGAGCGGATGACCCCGGTTCTTTCCATTTCCATGCAGGATCGACTCGCTGATTTGGGTGACGTCTCGCCCTCGCGTGTCCGTCATGACCCCACACCTGGTTCGGCTACGATCGAAGATGTGATTCGGCTGCACGCGGCTGAAGGTCGTCTTTACGAGATGGTGGACCGCACGCTGGTGGAGAAAGCAAAGGGTTGGCAAGAATCGTTGTTGGCGATGGTATTGGTTCAATGGTTGAACAATTTTTTGGACGAAAACCGGCTTGGCGTCGCCACTGGTCCCGATGGGATGACCCGTTTATTCGACGATACCGTCCGCGGACCGGATGTGGCATTTGTGGCTTGGGATCGATTGCCTCTGGGACGACTTCCCGACCAGCCGATTCCTGACTTGGTGCCCAACTTTGTCATCGAAGTCTTGAGCATCTAGAACACGCGCGGCGAAATGCCGCGAAAACGACGTGAGTACTTTCACGCCGGCGTCCAACTCGCATGGTTTGTCGATCCTCGAGGACGAACCGTCGCCGAATTCACCTCGGCCGATGACTACGTCGTTCATGACGAGACCGCAATCGTTGACGGTGGTGACGTGCTGCCGGGTTGGAACGTTGAGCTCGCCAAACTCTTTGCCAAGCTGGATCAGAAAGCCCCATGAAAGACCATCCACTCGCATTACTCACAATGACCGTCATGGTGATGGTCTCGGGTTGCTTCACTCCGGTTGAACCCAGTGCGACATAGACTCAGGATGATGTCACCGCCGAAGAGGCAACGCCACGCAAAACGATTGGCAAAACAACGCAAAACGTGCTGTCACTCAAAGCGGCTGTCGCCGACGGTGGTGTGTTGGCCGAGTCGACAACCGGTGGTGGTGCTAATCCACTGATGCCAGCCGTTGGTGCGTACGGTAAAAGCGTGTCCAAGATTGCCACGATGCAGATTTCGCAAGCCATTCAACTACGAAACGCTCAAAGTATCAAACGGCCACAGCCGCTGACGCATCCGCAATTTATGGATGAGATCCTCAAGCCCGGACAGCCCGATGGCATCCGTTTACCCATGCTGCCGTACTACCAAGAGTATGCATGGGATGAACCGAATCAGACTTTGACAGTCGTTAATTTCCCCGCGCGGCAGGCCGAACGTGAACGCCAACGATAAGCTTTGCATCCGTCTGGCACCTCTTCTTGCCGCGTGCGTTCAAGTCTGGGTTTCGACTGCCGCCTGCGTTGTTGGCAGCGCTGACCCACCCTCGCCACGACAGAATCCATCAGCGTCCAACGCCTCGGCTGTCTCATCGGCGGACACAAAAGCGGCATCGACCGCCATCGCCACACTGGATGCGATTGATAGCCGAGACAAACCGGCGATCGCCGTCCTTGTGGCACGCGATGGGGACGTGTTGCTCCGACACGCGATCGGGTTAGCGGATATGGAAACCCAATCGCGGGCGACCCCTGAGACGCAGTTTCGAATTGGCTCGATCACCAAAACATTCACGTCGACGGCGGTGCTCAAGTTGGCTCATCAAGGCGAGCTTTCAATCGACGACCCGTTGGATAAGTTCATCGCGGATTTTCC
>JBCCJB010000310.1:0-5252 GCA_039028015.1 Planctomycetota bacterium | reverse complement strand
CGACATTGAATCGGTCGCTATCGTGGGCGATTGGGGCGGCATCATGTTGCGTCAAGGCGTTACCGCGAGCCTTGATTATGTCGACCTGAGATTCGGTGGTGGTGAGGCTGCCATTGATGGTGGGCGACGTGAATTCAACGCGCTGGAGATATTGCAAGCTGACGTTCGAGTCACCAATTCGAGTTTTGTTTCCAACGCCGACGGCATCAATGCCAATGCCGATCCGACCGAGCCTCGCGTTGGTCGCGGGAACAACGATGCTTCGACGATTTTCATTCGTGGTGCGCAACCAATCATCGCGAACAATACGATTGTCGGTGGCAGCGGAGCAGCGATCTCAATCAATCCCGACGCGCTCAATTTTTATGACGTCGTTGATACCGGACGTAGCACCGGAGAGATCGATTTGTTGGCCCTTCGCGGCGACAACCAAGGCCCACTCATTATCGGCAACGAACTGGGTGAAAATGCGATCAACGGAATGCGTGTTCGCGGCGAGATCGTCACCACCGATAGCGTTTGGGACGATACCGATATCGTTCATGTTGTCGAAGATCCGATCTATTCGCTGACGCATCATTATTACGGCGCGCTGCGGCTTCGCAGCGAGGCCGATCAATCCTTGGTCGTCAAGTTTGACGACGATGGCACGCTGGTTGGTGGCGGGCGTCCTCTGGATATTGATGACCGCGTTGGCGGCACGCTGCAGATCTTAGGCGCGCCCGGATTTCCGGTCGTGTTGACCAGCATTCATGATTGCTTCATCGGCGCGGGCTTCACGCCCGATGGACTGTACAACACGGACACCATCAACTCGGGTGCATGCGCTCCTCAAGAGACGACAACGGAGGCTCCACCCTTTGCCGATATCATCGTCGTGATGGACGAATCGGGAACGATGGGTGGAACTCAAGCCTTTACCGCCGGGCTGATTCAGGACCTCGAGACGGCGCTGTTGGCCGCCGGCGTCGGTGTCGATCCAGCGGTAGGTGAGAATCGATACGGAGCGGTTGGTTTTGCCAGTATTCTGGGTCAGCAGGGTCGATCCATACCCGCGGGCCCCAACGGAGAACTGTTTGGAAGCTCCGACGATTATGTCAACAACATCGTGCCCAACTTCTCGCTCGCCGGAGCGACGGAAGATGGCTATGCGGGAATTGACTTTGCGTTGTCGAACTACACAGTTCGGCCCGACGCCGCCAAGTTCATCATTTTGGCGACCGATGAGGATCGTGACATCCTCAACCCCAACCTAACGCTTGGTGGGACGATTACGAGTCTGCAAGCGGCTGATTTCAATCTGCAGGCGCTGCTCAATGTTGACATTGCCGATGCGAATGGCCAACAGGCGCTCGCCATTGACAATAATCAGGTCTACACCTTCGACGGTGGCACGGGCTTCACGACCGCACCGGGTGGACAAATCTTGTTTGGTGCCGGATCGACCCTCCAAGATTATGTGCCGATTCCTCAAGCGACCGATGGCATTGTCGCCGACATCAATTTGTTGGCCGGCAACGTTAATGTCGCCAATGCATTCGGTCAGGTGTTGGTTACTTCGATTGTCGAGCAAGTCGTTGATACGGGACAACTGCCCGCCGCGGGTGACTGGACGGGTCTCCAGTTGCAGTCTTATGCCAATGACCGAAATGTGGCCTACGTGTTTGAAACCGAGCGTGCCGAAGCTGGCGCCATTGGCACGAATGCGTCACCCGCGGGTGCTCAGCGATTGGGCATCTTGGCAACCGGTGAGTATTCCGGAGACGAGAACGAACGACTAGGCATCACCGTACGCGGGGCGCTTGCGGCACCGCAAGATGTCGACACGTATCGCTTTGATGCTGCCGGTGGTACCGCGGTCACGTTTGATATCGATGAAACCACTGCCGGTTTAGATACCGTGATCGAGTTGGTCACTGTCGACGGTGAAGTAATCGTTCGAAGCGATAACTCATTCTCCGAAGCACTCGACAACAGCCTGATTTTCACAAATGAACTGGGCGGCAGAGGTGTCTCGCCACGCGACGTCCGACCCATTCAGACCGGTCTTTCTTCCGGCAATGTTGAATCACCCAATCACAGCGATGCCGGCGTGCGCGTTGTCTTGCCTGGTGATCCGACCGAGGACCGAACGTATTACGTTCGTGTTTTGACTGCCGCGGAGAAAACCTCCGGTGCATACGAATTGTCAATCAACCTGGGCGGTGCCGATGAAGTCGCTGGGTCAACGATTCAGGGCGCCGACATCCGATTTGCCACCACCGCGATCGATGTGACCGGAACGCCACTGCACAGTCCGCTGACGGGTGATGTCGGTGAAAACGTGATTGTCATCGACCCAACGCCCGAAGATCCGAACAGTGGGGACGAGGTCTTCCGCGAGGCGACGGACACCCGCCTCAGTGCCGCACTTGATGAAGCACAGCCACTGGGCAATCTGCTAACCAGTGATCGGGGCAGCCTGGTCGTCAGTGGCGAAATCGGCAACCTGAACCAATCGCTCACAAATCCGCAGTTGTTCGATAGTCTGCTGAACCAACGTTTGGAAGACGTTGATGTCTATCGTGTTGACTTATTCGCCCAGCAGCTCGAGCCAGATACGTTTGACAACGAAAATCGCTATGTCACCACAACATTTGACATTGATTATGCGGGTGATGAACTGGGACGCGTCAACACGGTTCTGTCCGTATTTGATTCGCAGGGCCGACTGATATTGATCGGTCGCGATAGCAACATCGCTGACGATCAAGGTCGACCGACGTTGGGCGTTGATATGGAGAACCTCGATGCGGGTTCGGCGGCTGTGACGGACGCCTACATCGGTCCGGTCGAATTGCCAGAGGGCACTTATTACGTCGCCGTTTCGAGCGAAGCGGTTGTGCCCGAAATCATCAATCAATTCTTTGAGGACGATGCGGAGGATCCCAACGTCAGGCTCTATCCGGTCAACAGCACTCGCCGGATTAGTCGCGATTCGATGGAGGAGTTTCTCTTCGATCCGAGCCAGCCGGATATCCTTCAGCGTCTGGACTACAACGCTGAGCCCGCAGTGATTGTTCCCAACTTTGGACCTGATCAGTTCGTTCCATATCAGCTCGAAGATGTTCGACTATTCGTTTCATACGACTCGGGCATTGGGGGCGGAATCGAAGACGCATCTCTGGCAAGCTTCAACCCGTTCACCGGAACGATGGAACGTTTGATTGGGGAGACTGACGGTCGTACCCAAGACATCGCCATCCGTCGCGACGGTGAACTATTCAGCTACCGCACCGCACCGCTTCAGGGCCAGGAGTTCAACAACGCCAACGTTGGGACCTACCTTAATGTCAGTCCCGTTGACGGCTCCTTCGACGAGGCTGAAGACGACGCGCTCACATTTCGGCAATCGAACCAACAGTTTAACGGCACTGAGGTTCAGGATGCGGCCCAATTCATTGCCAACGCCATCACGATGACTCGTGGCAGCGGTACTACAACGATCAACCGATCAGCGATTGTTGATAACACGAATGAAGATGCCTGGGTGGTCGGCAATCGCGATGCCAGCGGTCGGTTTGCCCCCGAAGTCGGTGATTTTGAGGTGCCTTTGTCGTTGCGGACCAACATCCTCTTCAATGCCGACGCGGAAACCGGCGAGATTCGTTCATTCTTCAGCGAAATGGACAATGCCCATCGGACGTTCCCCGGCGGCATCCCCTACAACACCTCGATGGGCCCCGCGTCGAACAACTTTGAATTTGGCGTGATCGACACGGGCTTGATTGACACGTCGCGTCAGGCGGATGCCGGCAGCATCACCGGTATAGCGGCACTGGACAATAATCTGTTTGGCACGATTGCAGCCGTGACGGATCAGGGAGGCATTCACACCTTCGATCCATTTACGACCGTACCGGCACCGTCGGACAGCAGTGCGGCCGGCTACGAATCGGTGATCCCAACGCAGTACTTCGGTCTACTCGAGCCGCAAGCCGATCACAACGTCGGGACCCTATCCTTCACCGGATTGACGGCCGGACCGCAAGCCGTTGAAGGCGGCGTCTACGGCAACACGTTGTTCGCGACCACCGTCGATGGTTGGCTGTACGCCTTCAACCTTTCATCGTCTGATGATGGCTCGCTCGCTGCTGAGCCAGCACACATCTTTGTTGATGGACGTTATGCGATGCAATTGACGTTCGTCACAGGAGCGCCCGTACTAGGTACGAACAATACTCCAGTCGTTCCCACCGGACTCGCGTTTAGCAACCTGGAATTCAATCCGTGGCAAGTCACGAACGATCGCGACGATGACATTGGGCATGAAGAACTGTGGCCGCACGATTTGTCGCGGGCACGCACCGGGCTGCAGGGCGGCAATTCGTTGTATTTCGGCTTCCAAATCAGCGAAGACGAAGACGAAAACACCTACTCGCGACCCGATGATGATCCGCTTGGCGAGTTGGCACCTGGCGGTAGCCACGGCAGCATCCTGTCCGAACCCATGGACCTAAGCGAATACACGGCAGACGATTTACCGACCCTGTATTTCACTTACAACCTCGAGGTGGAAGAACCCGATGATTTCAGCCCGTTTGGTCAAGGCCGACGCCAGCGAGACAGCGTCCGCGTCTTTGGCGCGGGTGACGACGGCATTTGGCGTTTGCTAGCGACAAACGATGCGTTCCAGGATGCGCAGAATCCGGATGAGTATGACCGTTTCTTTGATCCTGAATCGGGCGGGGTTCCTGTCCAGACGCTTTACGACGACAGCGACTTGGATCAGTGGCGGCAAGTTCGCACCAGCCTGGCACCATTGGCTGGCAGTCGAAACGCACGGATTCGATTTGACTTCAGCACCTCGGGCAATTTGCGGACTCAGTTCGGCAGTATCGAATTGGTTGCCCGTGATGGGGATGTGATTGAAGACAACGCGTTGACAATCTTACGCAACAACGCTGGTCAAGCGACGTTACTGCAATCTGTCGTGGGTCAAGACCTCGTATTGCCCGCGGGCGATCAATTGGTGGATGGCCAGACCGTCATTGTTGATGCTGCCGATGGTGGTGGACGAATCATCTTCGAATTTGTTCCGCCTGGCACGGCGGTGACCACGCCGATTCCACCGGTGACCACATTTCCGACCAATCGGTCTTCAATTCAATTCTTTAGCGCTCAATTTCTTGACAGCACGCAGACCCTAACGATCGCGACACCCGGTGGTGAAGAAAATGTGACTTTGGTGGCCAACACGACTGGTGACAACT
>JBCCJB010000309.1:0-5263 GCA_039028015.1 Planctomycetota bacterium | reverse complement strand
GGCGATTGGTCCCGAAGGTACTGGGATGCACCGCTTGGAGCCCATTCGAATTGCCACGCAGTCCAGCGCGAAGTCGTCCAACGGTATGCAAGCGAACTAGCCGTGCTGCAATGCGATCACGCTTAATCGCGTTGGTTGACAGCATGCAGAACATAACCGCCTGCCAATTGCCAGCGGCGGGTGCGATGAGTCGAACCATCGAGACTGACCCTGTTGATTTGGACGCATTGCCAGCCCGCCGACGCCAAAGCACCGACGATTTCACGTCGCGTGAATCGATGCAGGAACATGTCGGGAAGCCCACGATAGGCATAGATGGCATCACCAAATTCAACGTCGCGGTTCCACCTGGAACGCAACCACTGTGATGCAAGCGATCGGAATCCGCCCGCTTGCGCGAGCGCTGCGGTCAGGTTGTGAACATGGATGAGCAACGTACCGCCGCGTTTGATGATTCGGGCAGCGTGATCGAGCATCTCTTGACGGTGTCGGCGTCCCTGAATCATTCCGATGGTACTGAACAAACATACCGCAGCTTCACAGCTGTTGGCCGATAGGCATCCCAGTTCAGACAAGTTAGCGCGAATTGGACTCACGCCAATTAGTTGGTGCTCGCGAATCCGCCTGGCAACATGTTGCAGCATTTGGGAGGACAAATCGATCGGCACCACGTCATATCCTCGCTGCGACAATAACGCGGTGATTCGTCCCGTGCCACATCCCAAATCGACGACGCGGACGACACCATCGGTTGTTCGATTGAGTATGGGAAATGTGTTTTTGACAAGTTGTTGGTCGAGTTCGCACAGGGGTGTTTGGCTAACAAAGTCGTCGTAACCATCCGCAATCGACGATGTGGCGGCGTATCGCCACGTTCCTGGTGAGATCCCTGGTCCGCGACGCCAAACGGCCTCGCTCAGGTCAGACTCCGATGGCGGCGGGTTGCAACTGGGGCGGTTTCCAATCGGCATTTGGTTTCTATAATCCGCGGCGTTTGACAGACTCCCCGCCCCATCACATCACATTCGGGAACGATTCAACGTGGCGATCAAAGTAGCAATCAATGGTTTCGGACGCATTGGACGTTTGACCTTTCGAAACTTGATGGAGCGTTCGGACGAGTTCGACGTCGTTGCGATCAATGACTTGACCGACAATCGGACGCTGGCAACGTTGCTCAAGTACGACAGCATTCACGGTCGTTATCCGGGAGAGGTCACGTATGACGATTCATCGCTGACGGTGGATGGTAAAAAGATTGCAGCGATTGCTGAACGTGATCCACGGCAACTTCCATGGACCGATCACGCTGTTGATATCGTGATTGAATCGACGGGATTCTTCACCGCCCGCGCCAGTGGCGACAAGCCAGGCTACGACAGTCACATCGCCGCCGGGTGCAAGAAAGTCGTCCTGTCGGCACCAGCAAAAGATGGTGCTGACTTGACTTGCGTTTTAGGCGTCAATGACGACAAGCTGTCCGCGGACCAAAACTGCATCTCCAATGCCTCCTGCACAACCAATTGTTTAGCTCCGGTCGCGAAGGTGCTGCACGAAACCTTTGGCATTGAGCAGGGCTTGATGACGACGGTGCACGCCTACACCAACGATCAAAATGTTCAGGATCAGCCGCACAAAGATTTGTATCGTGCTCGTGGAGCCGCTCAAAACATCATTCCCACCTCGACCGGTGCCGCCAAGGCCGTGGGTTTGGTCATTCCGGAACTGCAAGGCAAGCTGACCGGCATCGCGATGCGTGTTCCCGTCCCGACCGGAAGCGTCGTCGATTTGACCTGCAATCTGGCCAAAGACGCAACCAAAGATTCAATCAATGCCGCCGTTAAGGCTGCCGCTGATGGGCCGCTCAAAGGCGTGTTGTTCTATGCGACCGACCCGATTGTCAGCAGCGACATTGTTCATGACCCGCATAGCAGCATCTTCGCGGCTGACTTCACTCAGGTTCTTGGTGATTCCGGAAAGATGATCAAGGTTGTTTCGTGGTACGACAACGAATGGGGCTATTCTTGCCGAACCGCTGACCTGTGCAGCTTGCTCTCCAAGATGCTGTAGCGTCGCTCGGTTGGGCAGACCGGTCATCCGCATCGCGTTGAGCGATGCGATTGCTTACGATGGATCGAAATTGATTCGCTTTTGCTTTAGATGGCTTTCATTTCGTGTTCATTGATCGCATCGAGATCGAACTCTTCGCTGGACGAGGTGGCGATGGCTGCTTGAGTTTTCGGCGAGAGAAATTCGTGCCTCGCGGTGGCCCCGATGGCGGCGATGGCGGGCACGGAGGCAGCGTGATCCTTCGGGCACGCGTTGGCACCAATTCGCTGGCAGCGTTTTCGGGACGAAGGTTTTATCGTGCTGAAAAGGGTCGGCCGGGCCAGGGATCGCTTCGCCATGGTCGCAACGGGAAAGACCTTCGCCTCGACGTGCCCTGCGGAACCTCCGTCATCGATGCGGCGGATGGTTATGTGATTCGAGATCTAACGCGGCCCGATGAAACGTTCACGGCGGCACGTGGTGGAAGAGGTGGCCATGGCAACGCACGATTTAAGACCAGTGTCAATCAAGCGCCACGGCAACGAACGCTGGGGACCGATGGCGAATCACGGCATGTGATCTTGGAACTCAAGTCGATTGCCGACGTTGGACTACTCGGCAAACCAAACGCGGGTAAGAGTACGCTGCTCTCGCGTATCAGCTCAGCCCGGCCCGAGATTGCCGATTATCCCTTCACGACGAAGCATCCGAACCTTGGGATCGTGGATGTGGATGCCGACCAGTCGTTCATCCTGGCGGACATTCCCGGTTTGATCGAAGGTGCCAGCGATGGTGTGGGCCTGGGGCATGAATTTTTGAAGCATGTCCAGAGGGCTGGATTGTTGGTTCATCTGGTTGAACCAGAGCCGATGGACGAGTCGGAACCGATCGAGAATTATGAAACGATCCGTCGTGAGCTTAGCCAGTTTGATCAGCAATTGGCGGCTCGCGATGAACTTGTTGTGCTGACCAAGTGTGAGCTTGATCCAGATCAGCAGATTTATCGCAAGCTGGCGGAGCATCTCAGTCGATCAACCGAACCATCACATCGCCGAGAACTGATGGCGATTAGCGCGGCCGCCGACATCGGACTGCAGCAGCTGAAACGCGAAATCATGACTCGCGTGGCTGATCTTCGTCGCGAGATGATCAACGCGGGGCAGGAACCAACTCCGATTCGAAAACAAGATGTCACGACGACGGCGGGGTCATCACCACGCCGTTTGCCGCCGCACAAGGCGCCCGGCACACGCGACCTATCGAATCAACGGCAGGCACGGGATGTTGTCGCCGAATCAACCACGCCCACTTCAAATTCGTGACCCAGCCCAAGAGACTGTTTTAAAAGGGGTCTGACCCCTTGCCGAGCGATATCAAAACGCAAGAACTACTTAGTATGGCGGCCAATTTTAGTCGGCGAACTCATCTGCCAGAGGGTCAGACCCCTTTTAAAGCAGTCTCTCAGAGTTTGATCATCGCTATCGATGTCGGCAACACGTCGGTGAAAGTGATGCCTTCGGATAAACCCGCAACGGTTCTGCGGACTCCGATTGCGAATGCCGGGTGGGACGAAAACGTCATTGAACAACTTCGCTGTCTGTCTGATGGCGTCGAGGATGTTGAGGTTCGCGTCGCTAGTGTCCACGACGTGGCCTCCAAGCGATTGCAGCAAACGGGAACTCGATTTCTTGGTCGCCATGTCCGCTGGCGTGCAATCAGTGATAGCGAGATTTCGATGCCCATTCTCACGGCCTTGCCGCAGAAAACCGGTATTGATCGATTGCTGAGTGCCTTCGCGGCAAAAGCAATTCATGGGTCGCCGATGGTGACGATTGACGCGGGCACGACCGTTACGGTGGATTTGGTCAATGAGCGTGGTGCGTTTTGCGGAGGGGCCATCCTTCCGGGTTTAGCGATGCAAACGCGGGCACTCGCTGCCGGCACCAATCGATTGCCGATGATTGATTGGCGTCGAAATGAGGATGACGCAATGGGGAAGACGGATCGGGCGGGGCGAGACACAACAACGGCGATTCGCCTGGGAGTGCTCTCGTCGATCGTTGGCGGGATCGAGCGTTTGCTGGTTCGATATCAATCCGCTGGCTGCGTGGTGGTTACCGGTGGCGATGGCCGACGCATCTTTGATGAGCTCGAAATCACCAACAAAGTGTTTGAAACCGAATTGGTTTGCCGAGCCTTGTTAAACCTAGACAACCTGAGCGATCGCCAGGAATGCGACTCGGTTATCCCAAATGGTCAATCGGATCAACGATTGTCCAGTTGATTGGTCGCAAAGCGTCGGTAGGCCGTTCGGTCGGCTGCCGATAGGGGCGGCAGGTGCTGAGCCAATCGCGACATCGTCAGGAATTCATACAAACCCGATATCGAAAGCGGACGAGCTTGATAGCGAATCAGCCCCGCTCGTCGACTTCGATTTCCCCACCGGTTGCGTCCCAAGCGTTCGATGTCGATGTATCGGGAGTCATCCGGCGGCAGAATCGTGAGATCGGCGTCGAGGTCGCCCGCTAGCAAGTCACGCTCGATCACGCCTTCGATATTTTCAATGCCGCCGAACACACCGAATTGATCTGGTATGACGTAAGTGTCATCGATCGGAGCTTGCATTGTTTGATCAGCCGCGTTGTCGATGACCAGAGTTTCCTGGATTACGGCACGGGGCTCCGGACGCGTGTAGATCAAAATGGGCACGTCACGCGATGTCGCATTGCGTCGAACTCGATCGATCAATTCGATGGCGGAAGCATCGCTGGGGTATTCCTTTGCGATGATCATTCGCATGTCGCCGCCGTCGCTGACGGCTCGTTCAAGGTCACTGGTTGTGGCAACCAGAACAGGCTGATACCCGCCTCGCACAAGCAGTCGTGCCCAATGCTGCTGCACCTCGGGACGATTCTCCAGAACGATGGCGGTGGGCTGTTGATCAAGACGCGTCATTGACTCCAGACGCTTTCGCACCCGATGCTGCCCCGCATAGTCGAAAGACTGCAAATTCCGGTCAGCTAAATGCTCGTCGAGTAGATTCGCAATGACGCGGGCGGCCTCGAATCGAATTGTGGGGTGAGGGTGATCCACCATTTGGACCAAGGGCGTTACCTGTCCCGATTCATCCCGCAACAGAGTTACATCCCCGACGTTTCCCGCGATGCGAATCAAGCCCAACGTGGCGGGGTCATTCGTGATCGCGACGCTTGCG